>CAKZOF010000715.1 GCA_937135995.1 uncultured Pyrinomonas sp. | reverse complement strand
GCCTTCGGGACATAACGTAGACGGTCACGTCATGCGTGTTCCGAGAAGCCGCCTGCTTTAGCTGGCGGAGTGGTCACGAGGGGCGGTATGCTTCATGACGCAAAAGCATGGCGGCGAACGCTCAACCGACCCCGCAAGGGCCGCTACGACGCTGGCAACAGCTCTTTCGGTTTTGGCAAGGCTGGAGTTGTATTGCTCGCCCGCAACCGGCATCGTGGTGGGCTGTCGGTCTGTCGCCCCCGGCGTGGCAATTCGTCGGTGAGCTGCCTGTGGCGATCTTGCTTTGAAGCGCAAGATCGCCACAGCGTGCAACCCGCCGACCGTTGTCGAATCGCAGGTATTTCGCCCGCTTCGTTGCGGCACGTCCCTTGCTCGCGCACAGTGTGCGCAGGCGAGAGGGAAAGATGGCGAGGTCGTTAAGTCGAGGCAGCTCCTCCAAATCAGAGCTCTTTCGCCTGCGCTTTGAATCCGACAGGATCGATTTTACGAAAGGGAGTGGCAAGAGGATGAAAAGAGCGTCTCTGATTCTGACCTTGATGCTGGTCTTCGGTTTTGGCAGCCTTGCCATGGCGCAAACGAGCAGCGGTCAAAGCTCGAACACGTCTTCAGCGACGGCTTCGAGTACGACCAAAAAGCGCCATCATCGCAAGCGCCATCACCGTCGGCACGCAAAGAAGACCGCGAGCACGAATTCAAACACCAGCCGTTGATTCTAAAAAGAGCGTTCCTTCGCGCTCAAGGCCGTTCGCACGACCGTCCCGTGATGCGTTTTCAACGCGGGCGACGCGCTCGCGCGAGCGGCCTTGAAGTTTAGGTCAAAACGGCGCTGCTCCCTTGTCGATCTCCGGCGCGGGCGCAAGCTACGCCCGCGATTGAAACCGTCGCGCGATGATCTTGAAGACCTCTCCAAAAGAGACGTTCGCCAGACCGCGGTCGAGCGCTGTGCCGGAGCAGGCGATCACGCTGGAAGCGCTGGTCGCCTCGATGCTTCTTTGCGGCCTGTTGTTCTTCGCCCTTTTCTCCTCGTGCGCGAACCGTTCCATCGAAGAGACGGTGACGACCGACGTCGGCCGGCAAGCAGCGCAGGTGGTGAACGCGCAGCCCATCATTCAATACCCGCAACTGCCGGAACGCGACCCGGACGTCGAAACGGCCGGTGATCGCATCGCCGAAGCGATCATGCGCCTTCGCCGCCACCAAACGGCCAACGCGTTACGTGCGCTGGCGCGCGCCCATGCCGCGCTCGTGCGCGCCGGTCGCGCCGCGGAGCGAACCGAAGCCGAACGCGATCTGTTGACCGCGACCATGCGGCAGGTCAAGACGGCCGAAGCCTTGATCAACCGCGGCGTCACCGAACAAGCGATCAAACAGCTCAACGAAGCCAACCAGAATCTCGATCGTCTCAACATGCACCAACTATGAAACTGCGGTAGCTTAGCTCGTGCGCCGCTGAAGCGATCAAGGCGAAGGCAATTGGCGCTGCCACAAGTGGGCGAGGTCCGCCGTGGGCGTGCCTCTCGCGATGGAGACACACCCAAGCGTCGAACTCGGGCGACGACGCTTGGGCGGAAGGCACGCTAGGCCTCTTCGTTCAACTTGATGCCGAATCTTTCGGCCATGCGATAGAGCGTGCGGCGGTCGA
>CAKZOF010000714.1 GCA_937135995.1 uncultured Pyrinomonas sp. | reverse complement strand
GCCCGTGGTTCAAGCATCAGATCTACGCGCCGGGCTTCTATACAGGCTATGGCGTGAAGACTTTGCCCGGCGTGCGCGAAGCGATCGAGCAGCGCAACTGGGATGAGGCGACGCGCGAAATAGAAGTGGTCGCGCAAACGCTTCGAGCGGTCGCCGATAAGATCGAACAGGCAGCGATGATGTTGGAAGTGAAGTGATGACGCTTCGCACGATATTCACGTGCTGCCGGAAGGGAAGCGATAGCGCAAGATATGCAGCCGAATCGGCTGCTCTCTTCACGAGTAGCGGGAACGGAAGCTCAAGATTGCATATTATGCAAACGAAAGTGGGGTAACCGAAGGACTGCCGCGGCGACCGTGCGCCGAAGCGGCGCGGTTGCGCGCGGGAAGACAACGCGTCGCCCGCCGAAGCGCCTTCCGCGGCGCTCGATGGTCGCTCGGTGCGGAAGCAGGCGAGGCTTTCGCTCCTATCGAAGCCATCAGCAAAATCACGAAGGCAGTGGCCTTTGCCAAGCGGAAACAGGCGAGGCGTTCGCTCCCATTGAAGCCTTGATTTACGCGGCGCGTCGGTGGTAGATTCGCCGCGCTGGTTGCGTCGAGCACGCGCTTCGCCGCGGAAGGCGAAGCTTTCTTCGCGCCGCCTCACACGGCGCTCGGAAACTCTCGAAGGGGTTCGCGTCATGAATTTCTTCGCCTCGCCCTACCGATTCTTGCTGACAGCCGCATTTCTGCTCGCTCTGGCATCTGCTCGTTCGGCTCAGGATCTCGATGACGTCGCGTTGCGCGGGCGCGTGCGCGACGCGAACGGTGCGGTCATCGTCGGCGCGCAAGTTTCGGCGACGCTTCGCAACACGGCGCGCATGCGATCGGTTGTGACCGACGAGCAAGGCCGCTTCCTGATCCTTGAACTCGAACCAGGGGGCTACATCGTGCGCGCCGTCGCTCCTGGTTTCGCACCGGAAGAGATGGCGGTTGATGCGGTCGCCGGGCGAACGCTGGAACTAGACTTCACGCTGCGCCCGGCGGGCGTCGAAGCCACACAGACGATTGCCGCAGAGACGGGGCCATACGAAGTGGATACGGCGCGCACAGTGATCGGGACGAGCATCGCGCGCGAGGAAGTGGAGTTGTTGCCCGTCGAGTCGCGCGCGCCGTACGATCTCGTTTTCACCTTGGGCAACGTTGCCGAGCCGCCCTTTTCGGATCGAGACTTGGCCGAAGATCGCAACGCCGACCGGCGGACCACGCCGGAGGAGGCTGGCCTGTTTGCGTTGGGTGGCGGGCCGGCCTACTCGAACAACTTGACCATCGAGGGTTTGGACAACAACGACGATCGCGCCGCCCGCGAGCGCTTCCAGCCTTCGCTGGAAGCGGTGGAAGAAGTGCAGATCGTCACCAACCAATTCGCTGCCGAATACGGACGGGCTTCGGGCGGCAGAGTCAACTTGCGCGTGCGTCGCGGCACCAACGAGGTGCGCGGTCGCTTGTTCGAGTTTTTCCGCGATGAATCGCTCGATGCAAACACGTTTCGCAACAACGCGCGTGGGTTGAAACGCCTCCCGTTGCAAAAACACGATCTCGGTTTCACCATCGCCGGGCCGGTCGTCCTCCCACGGTTCGCCGGGCCGCTCGGGTACAACGGGTTGGGGAGAACCTATCTCTTTCTCGCTTACGAGTTCAACACTGTGCTCGATTCGACGTTGATCGACACGCTGGTTCCGGTCGAACGCAATCCGCGCTATGCTCTTCCGTCACCCACGACGCTCACCGGACGGCGGCGCGAAGCGGGCGTCTCGCCGCCCGATGAGCCGGCGGAGTTGGCGCCGTTCACGGAACGACTTTCGACCCCTTCGCGCAATCATGCCACCGTGCTGCGCGTCGATCACGAATTCAGCGGGCGACACAGCGGCACGTTCCTTTACCAGTACGGGCGCTTGCGCAATCGCCGCCAAAGCGGCGGTGGAAGCCGCTTGCGCGAAGCTTTGCAAACGCGCTACCGTGCTTCGGACGCCCTCGCCTACCTCGACAATCGAATCCTCGCTTCGAACGCCGTCAATCAGTTTCGCGTGCAGGCGTCGCGCCTTGCGCCGGATGTGCGCGCACGCGCCGCGCGCCCGGTGGTGACGATCGACATCGATGATCCACTCGACGCAGATGATCCATTGAATCGGTCGGGCACGCTGGTTGCCGGTTCGTCCACGCTTGGCGCGACCGAAAGGCGAGAATTGCGGTTACAACTGCAAGATGCGTTGACGGTCGCGCGTGGCGCGCATACGTTCAAAATGGGCGGTGAACTTCAGTTGATTCGCTCGACCTTCATCGATCTTGGCGACGTATCGGGGACGTACAGCTTTGCGAGCGTAGCCGATTTTCTCGCCAACCGCCCGAGTCGTTTTCGGCAGCGTTTTTTGACCGATTCCATCCAACGCAACATCTACTCCGCCCTCTTCGTGCAGGATGAATGGCGCCCGGCGACGAAGCTCACGCTCAGTTTCGGCTTGCGCTACGAACGCGAAACGATCATCGACGACGGCGACAATTGGGGGCCGCGAGTGGGCGTGGCGTTCGATCCGGTAGGCGATGGCAAAACGGTGTTGCGTGTCGGCGCGGGCGTCTTCTACAACCGCGCGCTTTTGCGTACCATCGACGATTTCACACTCGGCGCGCGACGGCTCGTCTTCGACACCGACCTGCTGCGCGATCCTGCGAGCGGAAGGTTGCTTACGCCAGCGCAACGGCGCGCCTTCATCACAGCAAATTTGGTCTTTCCCGAAACGCTCACGGTTCGCTCGCCGCTGGTCCAGCGCTTCGCCGTCACGGAAGCCGACTTCACGCGCCGACTCGACCCGCGCCTGCGCATTCCAGAAAGCTACCAAGCCGTCGTCGGGGCGGAGCGCGAACTGCGGCGCGGACTGGTCATTGAAACGACCTACGCTTGGGTGCGCGGCGCGCATCTGTGGCGCGAATTCAACACCAACGCGCCCGTGTTGCCGGTTGGGTACGCCGATTTCACGCAGTACTTGCTATCGCGCGACTTCGCGAACTTTCGCGACCAGCGCGGCGTGCGCCCGCTCTACAACGCCGCTTCCGCCGGTGAACTCGTGCGGTTCACGCTGACGCCGCCCGACCCGCGCAACCCGAACGCGGTCGGGCGAGTGGTGGAAGCGGGCGTGCCCATCTCGCTCGTCAACCTGACGAGCACGGGAAGGACGGCGCTGGAGATTGCGCGCGCCGCGGTGAATGACTTGAGGCCGGACCCGACGCGCGGCGAGGTAGAACAGCTCGCTTCCATCGGCAACAGCTTCTACCACGGCTTGACGTTCAACGTGCGGCAGCGCTTGACGAGCAAAAAGGGCGCGGGCGTGACGCTGCGCGCTTCCTACACGCTGTCGAGACTTATCAACGACGGCGAACTCAACACTTCCGATGCCGTGCGCGCCGGGGATTTCCGCCGCGAACGCGCGCGCAGTCTGCTCGACCGGCGACACCGTTTCGCGCTGAGCGGGATCTTCGACTTGCCCGCGTGGCTCGGCCGGTTGCGTCTAGCTCCCATCGTGCGCATCGCTTCGGGCGCGCCGTTCAACATCACGCTCGGCGCCGATCGCAACCTCGATGATGTTGACAACGACCGCCCGAACTTCCGGGGAGACGTGCGTGCAATACGTTTCCGCCGTCCGGGCGAAGCGCTGGATCCGGCGCTCGCGCAAGCCTTCTCGTTGCCCGCCATCGGGCGCACGGGCGATCTGCCGCGAAACGCCGGCAGCGGTCCGCCGCTCTTCGTCTTCGACGTCAACGTTGCGCGCGATTTTCGTTTGGGCGAGCGCGCGCGCCTGCGCGCCCGCTTCGCCCCGGCACGGCTCGTGCCCCGCGACGGCGACGCGCTCGGGGCCGTGCTCGCGGCCGCGTTCGCGCGGATCCTCGCGCTGCTGGCCGCCGAGCGGGCCGTGGACGTCGCGCGGCGCTTTGGGCTTGACACCGACCGGGTGCGCCTCCTCCCGGCGGGCCTGCTGATCCAGATCGGCGGCAAGCTCGTCTACCACCTCGGCGACACCGCGCTGTTCTCCGACCTCAAGCTCGTCGCGGGCCGGGGCGACCCCATCGACGTCGCGATCGTGCCGATCGGCGGCCACTACACGATGGACCGCTGGGACGCGGTCGAGGCGGCGAACGACGCGCAGAAGCAGGTGCTCATCCACAAGCTGACGTCCCGCTTCGGCAAGGATCTCAAGGGCAGGCGCTTCGCCATGTGGGGCCTGGCGTTCAAGCCCAACACCGACGACATGCGCGAGGCGCCGAGCCGCACCATGCTCGAAGCATTGTGGGCGATGGGCGCGACGGTGTCGGCCTACGACCCGGCGGCGATGGAAGAGACGCGCCGCATCTACGGCGAGCGCGCCGACCTCTTGCTCGTCGACAGTCCGATGGACGCGCTCAAGGGGGCCGACGCGCTCCTCATCGTCACCGAATGGAAAGTGTTTCGCAGCCCCAATTTCGACACCATGAAGTCGCTGCTCAACGCGCCACTGATCTTCGACGGCCGCAACCTCTACGATCCGGGCGCGGTGCGCGATATGGGTTTCGAGTATTTCCCGGTCGGACGGCCCTGAGCATGTACAAGACCCTCGAAGACTGCGTCGGCAACACGCCGCTGGTGCGCCTGCAACGCATGCCGGGCGAGACGACCAACACGAT
>CAKZOF010000713.1 GCA_937135995.1 uncultured Pyrinomonas sp. | reverse complement strand
CCGTTCACGCCGGCCTGGGTCTCCGAAGGCGCAGCAATGTACTATACCGATGATTTTCCGCTGCCCGTGCTGGCGGACTGGCTGGCGCGCGACGGGACGGAGTCGTTGAGTCTGGACGAGTTGAGCGCGCTCAACTCCTTCGGCGCGCGCGACGAGACCGAGGAACATACCGCGCTCCATTATGCCTACTCGGCGTACCTGGTACGGTATCTGATCGATACCTACGGCGAGGAGGCGTTTCTGCGGTTCTATGACTCATACGCCGCCGTGCCGATCGAGGAGGTCAACGCGCAGCTCCCGCGCAACGTTGGCGGCGTGATCGACAACGAGACGCTTGGTCGGGTCGCCCGGCAGATCACGCCCGGCCTGGTGCGCGAGTCGTTCGGGATCGACCTCGCGACGCTGGAAGAGCGCTTTGAGTCATGGCTGGTGGAGCTGCTTGACGATCGGTCATGATCACAGCTGGCATAGCGGTTGCTACAGGCGCGATGACAGCCCGTCATCGCGTTTGTTGTTTTGGGCGAAGGAGCGCTCGCATGAAGAAGTGGATCGATCTGCTGAAGGAAACCTACAACGAATGGTCGGAAGACAATTGTCTGCAGATCGGCGCGGCATTGTCGTTTTATACGCTGGGTTCGCTGATCCCGCTACTGCTGGTGATCACCTCGATTCTGACCTATGTCGCCCTTTTTACGGGCTACGGCCAGAACATCACCAACGATATTATCGCGTACATCGGCGAAAACGTGGGCGAGGATACTGCGAACGCGCTCAACGATGCGTTGACGGCGCGGCAGGAGGATCTGGCGACCGGCAGCGTCATTAGCGCGATTATCGGCTTCGTTGCATTGCTGTTTACAGCGTCGGGCGTGTTCGGCCAGCTTGACACAGCTTTTGATCAGATCTGGGACGTGCCCGACGAAGAAAAGCCGCAGGGTATCTGGGGCACAATCCGGGCCAAGCTCTTTTCCTTTGGCATGGTGCTCGCCGTCGCGTTTATTCTGCTGGTTTCGACGATCCTGACCGCGGCGCTGAATTCCATTCTCACGGCACTGAACCTTGGGCCGGAGTGGCTGTTTGCGATCATCAATTTCCTGGTGCAGCTTGCGATCATCTCGTTCGTCTTCATGTTGCTGTTCAAGTACCTGCCAAGCACGCATGTGGAATGGGGCGATGTCGCGATCGGCGGCGTGCTGACGGCCATCCTCTGGGTGGTAGGGCAGCAGCTGTTATCGCTCTACTTTGCCAACGCCAGTTTCTCCAGCTACGGCGTGATCGGCGGCGTGCTGGCGTTTCTGGTCTATATCTATTATTCCAGCCAGATCGTCTTTTTCGGCGGCGAGTTTACGCAGGTATATGCTCGCCGTCATGGTAGCCGTGCGACCGCGCCGAAGCCCGCAGGCGACATTACCCCGGCCGGCGCGTTGATGGTCGAAGCTGCGACGCGCGGCGCGCGCCAACGCGCAGAACAGGCCGCCAGGTCCAGCGAGGAGGAACTGGCAGCGGCGCGTACCCGCCAGGTTGCGGCCGCAACCACCGGTGGGCTCATCGGTCTGCTGGCGGGCGCGGCAATCGGTGGGATCGGTCTGGTCGTCGGCGCGGCGCGCGGCGATATAGGGCGGCAGCGGCATGTGGCCGAGTTGGGCGATCGCTTCGTCGAGCGTGGGGCCGTGGAAGTCGAAGCGCAGCAGGATTTCGCCGCCCTCGCCTTTCTCCTCGACCGTGTCGAGAAGGCCCGAAACCAGTGCGGTGATTTCGGGTTCGAGCGCGTTGATCCGTTCGATGATCGGGCGCACGCTCTTCAGGTAACGCTGATTGGGCGTGCCGAATAGTTTGGTCAGGAATTTGTCGATCATTGCTTTGGCGTCCCCTTCGAAGATCCGCTGCGTGCAGCGCAAAAGATGATTGTAAGTGACCGCCCTGAGAGCGGGCAAGCTCCCGCTTCTACACTGGAGTTTGATGCCGCCGAAGAGCCGGCGGTCGCCCGTCGAAGTTCCACGGCGGACGAAACCGCAGGGGCCGGTTTGCGAAGTCGTCGGATGAGTCCGGGCTTTTCGGCGGTTAGCCGGACGGGAGTTGTTTTGCGACGATCTGGCCAGCGACCTCGCGCGGCATCTCGAATCTGACCAGCACCAATTTGCCTTGCGAGGAGATGCTGGTGCTGTTCCAGATGAGGGCTTCGTCGCTGCCGCGCTTTCGCATGCGCTCGATGAGCAGTAGTCCGCTGTAGCCGCGCGCCATCTCGGCGGCACGCTCGGCCGATTCGACTTCGGTCGAGGCGCGCACGCTCAACATGCGTTGATCGAGCCGGAGCGTCATGCGCAACCTCTTGGCTCCCTCGAGAAAGGCCAGCGCGCGGCTGGCGCTCAAGGCTTGAACGAACTCTTCGGCGAGCGTGTAGAGCGCGCGGTTCGTCGTCTGCGCCGAGGTGATGCGGACGTTCTCCAGCGTCCCGTCTTCGCGCCGGTCAGCTTCGATGGTCATGACGATGGTGCCGTCGAGCGTGAGTTCGCCGCGATCCGCCATGTTCTTGGCTTTGGCCAGCAGATCGACGAACGGTCTTTTGTTGATGCGCGGCGGGCGCTTGACCTGCGCGGCTGCGGCTTGTTGATTGAGAAGCTGTTCGGCCTTCTCCGGCGAGGTCGCCGCTTCAGCGAGTTGCTGCGCGTCAGGCTCGTTGCGTTGTGGCGTTGGCGTCGGACGCGCTTTCGGGCGCGGCTTGGGACGCGGGCGTTCCGCCACGGGCGTCGCGCGCGTTGTCGGCGGTTCCGGTTTGGCAAAATAGCCCGGCGGATACTGAAATCGTTCGCTCAGGATTTGCACGACGGTAGCCCGTTCGAGCTTGATCCGCCGATACTGCTCATCGACATACTCGGCGCCAGCAAGCAGCGACGCGACGTTAAGCGCGTCGCGCACCGCCGGGACATAGAAGATCGCCGCCAAAGATGAAGCATGGAGCAGGAGCGAGCCGAGCGCTAAAGCGGCGATGCGCTTTCGCCAGCGAGGTTCGGCGCACTCTTGGGTTTGCAAAAAAGTGTCGAAAAGCTCGGCCATTTAGCGCCTCCCCAAACGGCGACGACCCCTTAGACGCTGGCGCGCGTGCAAACGTTCGCGCGCCTCCGTAGAAAAGTCTAACCGAACCGCACTCGCCCGCCAAACGGCCGGTGCGCGCACCGGCGTCCGGTTCGGACGTGGCCGAAGACTTCGCAGAGTCTCTTTCGCCCAAATCGAGCTTTCGGCGCACATTTGCGTTAAAATCTTCGGCGCATGACAGGCGCTCACCATCGTCGTCGCACGAGGAAGTCGAAAGCGGGAAAGCGCGAGCGGCGCTCGCCTTCGGCACAAACGCAAGCGCGCCGCAAGGCGGCGGAGGGAGAAGAGAAGAGATCCGTCGCTGCCAAAAGAACACGCACGCCCGCTGTGCGTCGGCTGCTCGAAGGCATCGGTACCCCGGAGCCTGCCGAGTTCAAGCCCGATCCGTTTCAACTCGAAGCGCTCGAACGGATCGAGCGCGAAGACCTGCTCGTCACCGCTCCGACCGGATCGGGCAAGACGTGGATCGCGCGCGAGGAGATACGACGCTTGCTCGCCCAAGGGCGGCGCGCGTGGTACACCAGCCCGCTCAAAGCGCTGACCAACTCGAAGTACGAGGAGTTCGCCGCCGCTTTCGGTGCCGAGCAGGTCGGCATCCTCACGGGCGACCGGCGCGAAAACGCTGACGCGCCGGTCATCGTCGGGACGACGGAAGTTTATCGCAACCAACTCTTCGATGCGCTGCGCGGCGGCGACGAGGTGCGCGCCGATTTGGTCATCTTCGACGAAGCGCACTACCTTGCAGACGAAGAGCGCGGGCACGTTTGGGAAGAGGCGATCATTCTGACGCCGCCGCGCGTGCGCCTCTTGTTGTTGTCGGCGACCATCGGCAACGCGGACGAACTCGCTGAGTGGATCGCACGCGTACGCGGCACAACGTGCGGCATCGTCGCGCGCGAGGGCGCGCGCCCTGTCCCGCTACGCGCTGCTTTTCTCTTTCCAGACGGCGAGCTTGCGCCGCTCGTGGACGAGGCGGGACGCTTCAACATCGAGATACTGCGCGCGATGGAAGATTTCGTCGTGCAGCATGGCTGGTCCAGATGGGGGCGTCACGCGC
>CAKZOF010000712.1 GCA_937135995.1 uncultured Pyrinomonas sp. | reverse complement strand
TCTATCCCGCGCGACGCGGTGTTGACGCGCCGCCACCAACAAGACGCGCAAGCGTGGGCCTACAGCGCGCTGGTTGGGCTGCGCCTCGCCACGCTCGAGGAGCTGGCTGACGACACGCGGCTGTCAATCGAGGCGCTCAAGGACATCACCAGTAACGAGCGGATAGCCGTGCGCCGCCTCTACGAGAACTATCGCGAGGCCCGCGTCGGCTGCACGCCGTTCATCGCCGCCAACACGCGCCCGCTTGTCACCGAACACACCGAGGCCGTGTGGCGGCGGTTGCGCCTCATCCCGTTCACCGTCACCATCGCGCCTGACGAGCGCGATGCGGACCTACCACGCAAGCTTGAGGCTGAGGCCGCCGGCGTCCTCGCGTGGCTGGCGGCGGGGCTCCGAGACTACTGGGCGCGAGGCCTCGCCGAGCCGCCGGCAGTATTAGAGGCGACCGACGAGTATCGCACCGAAACGGACCAGTTGGAAGACTTCATTACCGATTGCTGCGAGCTGGACCCACACGCGCGCACGCCGATGGCCGCGTTGTACAAGGCCTACTGCATGTGGGCCTTCTCTCACGGTGAGGGGGAACAAATGAGCAACAGTCAATTTGGCCGCCGGCTAACACAGCGTGGGTTGAGGGTGGTAAGGGGGCCGGCCCCCAAACGCGAACGGCTCCGCGCCGGCGTCAAGCTCCGCCCCGAAGCAATGGAAGCTCTCGGCGCCTCTCACGCGTGGGGGGAGTTCGAAGAAGAGACCCACATTCTCTTTTAACAACTCGCGAGAGCCGCGGCGCGCTTCCCTCGCGCTGCGGCTCTCTTTCTTTCTTTCTCTCTCTTCTTCCTTTCCTTTTCCACAGAGGGGCCGCCGTGGGCGCTGATGGACACTATGGACACTATGGACACTAGTTTTGAAAAGTCCCCTATTATTTGCAAAATAAGGGGGACTTTTTGATTTTTCCGTCCATAGTGTCCATCCCAAATGGTGTAGAACTCACAACCTCTTGCTGTGGAACAACTTGCAGCTACGGGCTGCCATTTTGCTAGTGTCCATAGTGTCCATCCTAGTGTCCATCCCAAATCGTGTAAACCCCCAATCGTGGAAGAGAGAGAGAGAGAGGGGCAAAGCGCCAGCGTCGCAAAATTGCGATTATGCGAAATGGGGGGGGGGCGAGAAAGAATTCTCACCGAGAAAAAATTTCCCGTTGGCGAGAGAGAACTCTCGCCGAGAAATAAATTTCCCGTTGGCGAGAGAGAGAACTCTCGCCGAGAAATAAATTTCTCGTTGGCGAGAGAGAGAACTCTCGCCGAGAAATAAATTTCTCGTTGACACCCACGTTGACACCGGTGTACCCTACCCTTCATGAAAGCGCGCGGCGCGGCAGTTGAGCAATCGCCTTGTGGGTAAGCTGTGTGGGGTTAGTTTGGTGGGCCGTGCAGGGCTCGAACCTGCGACCCGCTGATTAAGAGTCAGCTGCTCTACCAACTGAGCTAACGGCCCGGAATAATTATTTCGGTAAAGCGCGCATCGTGTCAAGCGCGCACACGAACGCGACCGTGCCGCTTCCAATAGTTCGCTAAGTCCAGGCGACTCACAAGGAGCGTAAACAAACACGACCGTTTCGTTTCAACGAACGCCGAGAGACCAAAAGCGCCATGATTCAGGATAATGATCTAGACTCGTTTCAGCGAACGCCGAAAGACGAAAAGCGCTGGTCTCCGATGGTTTCATCGCTGCGGTTGACCGCCGCCTCGTAGCAGAAGCAGAAAGGCATCCATATCGACACCCTCTTCCACCGCATCCGCGGCATCTTCCGGCGAGTCGATCGCTCCTCTTTTCGGCACGACCCCGATTACTGGAACTTGGCACAGTTCTTCCATCAGCGGCGGGTTGGTCAACTCGGCAACATCGGTCGTCTGCGGATCATATCCGGAAACGATCACGCCCATTACTTCCAACCCTCGACTGCGCGCGTAATGCACGGTGAGAAACGTGTGGTTCAAAGTCCCCAGCGAGGGACGCGCGACGATCAGCAAGGGAAGACCGAGATCGAGCGCCAGACTAGCCATGTCGTAACCTTCTTCGATCGGCACGGAAAGACCGCCCGCCCCTTCGACGATGACCAGATCGTATTCCGAAGAGAGGTGCTCCCAAGCTCTGCGGATAGCCGCGAGATCGACGCGCCGCGCCGCGTGACGCGCGGCGACGAGCGGAGCCAAAGGCTCTGCATACGCGCACGGGACGATCACCTCGCGCCGCTCTTCAATGCGCGCCGCTCGAGCCAAAAAGGCGCCGTCCGAAAGCGTGCCTTCGCGCGCCGTCGCAGCAGCGTCGCAGAGGGAGACAACGCCCGTTTCGATCGGCTTCATGACGCCGACCTTGAGACCTCTCTCGACCAACAAGCGTGCCAGCCCAGCGCCGATGACCGTTTTCCCAACTCCCGTGTCCGTGCCGGTGATGAATAAGCTTCTCCAAAGCTTCTCTGTTTTCATTCGCGGATCCTAGTTTCGCACGTCATCTCTTCGCTTTCATCGGCGACCAATGGACTTGTGCGTCGTCGCCTACGCGCCTTACGACGTGCGATTTCGTGGGCCATCGATGACCGCGACGCGGGTTCGAACTTCTTTCTGAACGCGCTAACCTTTCGCCAGCGATGCGAGACTGTCTCGCGTCGCGCGAAAAGCCTCGCTTAGGATGTGCGTCATCTCCCGCAACTCTTCCAACGTCGAGCCGAGCGGCGGCATGAAGATCAAGACGTTGCCGATGGGGCGTACCAGCAGCCCTCTGTCGCTCGCGGCAAGAGCGACCTTCCACCCGGCTTGATCGCGATAAGCGAACCCCTCTTTGGTCGCGCGATCTTTGACGAGTTCGATGCCGATCATGAACCCGGCGTGCCGGACTTCGCCGACGAAAGGCTCGTCTGCAAGCGGGCGGAGCCACGCGGAGAGGCGGCTGATCTTTTCGGGCAGCCGTGGCAACAGCGCCTCTAGAAGCTCAAGATTCGCCAGCGAAACCGCGGCGCCAAGCGGATTGCCGGCGTAGGAATGGCCGTGAAAGAAGGTCCGGCCTGAATCGACTTCGCCCAAGAAAGCCTCGAATATCCTTTCGGTCGCAAGCGTCGCCCCGATCGGGAGGTAACCGCCCGAAAGGCCCTTACCCAAACATAACAGATCGGGCGCGACCTCTTCGCTGTGGCAAGCGAACATCGGTCCAGTGCGGCCGAATCCGGTCGCCACTTCGTCCACGATCAACAGCGCGTCGTATTCATGGCAAAGCTGACGCAGACCGCGCAAAAAACCACGCGGCGGGACGATGATGCCACCAGCGCCCTCAACCGGCTCGACGATCACCGCGGCGATTTCGTCTCGCCGTCGGCGCAAAGTCTCTTCCACCGCCCCGAGGCTCTCCGCCAATGGATCGGAAGCCGTGCTGCGGTAGGGGTACGGATAAGGCACGCGCGGGTGCGGCGGGAGCAAGCTGGTGAACGGCCAGTGGAACATCTCATCGGGCGAGACGCCGACCGCGCCCAACGTATCGCCATGATAGTTGTTGTGAAAGCCGAGGACGAGATGTTTGGTTCGCGCGCCCTGATTGGCCCAGAACTGAGCGGCGATTTTGATCGCCGCTTCCACGGCTCCGGCTCCGTTGTCCACGTAAAAGACGCGCGTCAGACCTTGCGGCGCGAGCCTTGCCAGTCTTTCCGCCAGCAACGTCGCCGGCACGTTGCTCATGCCGAGCAGCGTCGAGTGGGCTACGCGCTCGAGTTGTTCGACGAGCGCACGGTTGAGTTCGGGAACGCAGTGGCCGTGAACGTTCAACCAGATCGAAGACGTGCCGTCGTAGTACCAACGCCCGCGCGTGTCCTGCAAGCGCACCCCCTCGCCGCGCGCGATGATGAGCGGCTCGGCATCCAGATACTGCTTCATGTGCGTGAACGGATGCCACAGATAGGCTCTGTCCCACGCGATCAAATCTTCATGCGAGTAATTCTTCGTCATCACTTACGTTCGCCTAACGATGTTACCACCGCAACACAGCACCCGCGGAAACAAGCCCAGCGCCGACTGCCGTCAGCAAGACGATCTGCCCGCGGATGAGAAGTCCACGTTCGCGCGCTACGCAGAGCGCAATCGGAATCGTCGCTGCCGAACTATTC
>CAKZOF010000711.1 GCA_937135995.1 uncultured Pyrinomonas sp. | reverse complement strand
TGAAGAGGCGCTGTTCACTTTCGATCCGACGGATGCCGTCTACTACGCGGAAGAAGAGAGCTTCATGTCGCACAACGAGCGACACTTCATCCGCTACCCGATCCGGGAGATCGCACCTGCGAAACTGGCCAGCTTGCCGGCATTGATCGAGAAGGCGTCGGGCACGAAAGTGTGGCTCTCGGAAGCTGATCTGTACGACTACGCCGGCATGTGGCTGCGCGGCACGTCGGGCGCGGCGCTGCGAGCCGTCTTTCCGCCCTACCCGCTCGAGGAGCAGCAGACTTCGGACCGCGATCTGCGCGTCGTCCGAGGCGCACCCTACATCGCCAAGACCACGGGCACGCGCTCTTTCCCGTGGCGCGTGCTGGCCGTGACCGAGCGCGATGCCGACCTCATCAACAATCAACTCGTCTATCTGCTCTCCGAAGGGACGAACGAAGATTTTTCATGGGTGCGTCCGGGCAAAGTGCCATGGGACTGGTGGAACGGTACGCTGCTTTACGACGTCGATTTCCGGTCGGGCCTTAACACCGAGACCTACAAACGCTTCGTCGATTTCGCTGCGCGTTACGGGTTGGAGTACGTCGTCTTGGATGAAGGCTGGTCCAAACCAGACGACCTCTTCGCGCTCAACCCAGCGATCGACCTGCCAGAACTGCTCGCCTATGCCAAGCAAAAGGGAGTGGGCATCATTCTGTGGGTCCTCTGGACGACGCTCGACAAGCAGTTTGACCGCGCCTTCGATCAGTTCGCGCGGTGGGGTGTGCGCGGGATCAAGGTCGACTTCATGCAGCGCGACGACCAGAAGGTGATTCGCTTCTACGAGCGCGTGGCGCGCGAGGCGGCGCGCCGACGGATGCTCGTCGCCTTCCACGGCTCATGCAAGCCGACGGGACTGGAGCGCAAATACCCGAACGTCATCACGCGCGAAGGCGTGATGGGGTTGGAACACAACAAGTGGTCGCGCAACGTCACGCCGGAGCACAACTTGACGATACCGTTTACGCGCATGGTCGCCGGAGCGATGGACTACACGCCGGGCGCGATGACCAACGCCAACGAGCGCGACTTCCAGCCGATCTTCGCCCGCCCCATGAGCATGGGGACACGCTGCCATCAACTGGCGATGTACGTCGTCTACGAGAG
>CAKZOF010000710.1 GCA_937135995.1 uncultured Pyrinomonas sp. | reverse complement strand
TCAACCGGACGGT
The DNA here is from genome assembly GCA_937135995.1 of uncultured Pyrinomonas sp. Lineage (GTDB taxonomy): Bacteria > Acidobacteriota > Blastocatellia > Pyrinomonadales > Pyrinomonadaceae > Pyrinomonas. Next base: position 3,283 of record CAKZOF010000710.1, on the reverse strand, counting down.
ATAAGAGCCGATCACCCAACGAACATTGCCGCCGTTGCTGCTGCCAGCCCAAAACTTTCCGTTGCGCAACACGTCGCGCACAACTTCGTTGGCCGTGGTTACCTTGGAGAGGAAGGTGACGTCGCCCGTCAGATAGATATTCCCGTTGGCATGAACGCGGCCGTTGAAGGTGAAAGGCGGTCCGGGATGAAGCTCGAGATCGCTGTCGCTGAACATGCCGAACTGAAAGAGCGGGATGAGATAGTTGTTCATCTCGCGTTCGAGCCTGACTTGCGTGCCTGTGCGCGTCATGGTCGCCGTGGAAGAGAGCTTGTACGGCGTGACGGCGGCGTAAAGTCCGGCGAATGGCCCGCTGTCAATCGTCACGCATGGATACTGGCTGTTCGGACAACGCTGGCGCGAACTGTTCCTCATGGCGTTGAGAGCGTCGAGATCGAGCGTCAGTTTCTGCTGGAAAGAGAACCCTTCCGCGGCCAATTCCGGGGGCGGAGAGTTGGCGATCTGCACGAGGTCGCTGTTGGTAGGCTGCAGCTTCAGCGAAAAGAGAGCGCTGAAATCGTTGGTCATCTTTTCTATTCCAGCAGCTGCCGCATAAAAGGTCTGGGTGCGTTGCAGATCGCTGCCGGCGATGTTCGCCTCGCTCGACACGACGGCCAACACCGAAACGGAAATGGCCGCAAGCAGTGCCAAGATGATGAGTGCAGTGATGAGCGCCGCACCGCGTTCGCCGCTTCGTTTCAACTGATGTAGGTCCTTTGTCATGGGTTACCTCTCGGAAGTCGAAATCTTCAGGGCTGCAGCGCCTCACGGAACTGTAGGTTGCGCACGCTGGTCCATGTCGTGGACCGCGCTTCGGGGCGCAGCCCGTTGCCGACCGGCACAAAACGTTGCGTGCGCGTGCTGACGGTGGTTTCAACCTGCCTGATCGCTCCCTGTTCGCTCGGCGTCGTCGTTCCCAATGGCTGAGCGGTTGGTGGTCGTATCTGGCCGCTGCCATCCGTCAAGTTGAGCTGATAGCGAAACTGCAAAGTCGTGACGTTTTCGGCGATGATGCTGTCGGCATACCCCATGCCGCTGTCGGTCGCGACCCCGCGTGGGACGCCGAAGACCCGGCGGATGAGTTGGCCGCGATCGTTGACGAAGTAGTTGATCATCCGCATACGCATGAGGGTCGCTGGCACGGAAGTGGCCCCACGCCCCGGACCGGAGGGACCATAGGCGACGTAGGCGATGGAGCCTCCGTTTCCCGGGTCGTTCAGGTTGTAAGGATCGCTGCTCGAAAAGATCAGATTGGGATTACTCCCCGGGCTGATGTTGGTGATCGCGCCGAACGTAGCGCCATACGTGGATGAAATCATGTAGATCTCGCCGATCTGGAAACGTCCAACGTCTGCCGTCGAGATGCTGACGTTCGCGCCCGAAGGCACGATCGCGCCAGCAGGCAGTGATATCGGCGTAAAAGCCGGATCAATCGAAAGGATCGTGATGCGATCCGTGCCGGGCAACAGTCCGGCAGGGTTCGTCGGAGAGGATGAAGCGCTATCCGGCGTGATGATCGGGATGACGACGGATCCGGTGCCGTTCCGGTTGACCGGGGAGCGAGCGAGAAGCGTCGTGTTACGCACGAGATACTGTTGGACGAAAGCTTCAGGCAGCATGATGTTGTTGATGGTCTTCAGTCCGTCGCCGGCGACGATGAGATCGCGCGTGATGTATTCTTGCGCCGTGCGCATGTTCTGCTGCGCGTCGGCCATCTCGAAAGCGGTCGTGTTGGTGCGCAACGCATCGCGCAATAGCGCGAAGATCGGCACGATGATGATGAGCATCACGGCGAGCGCGACCATCAACTCGATGATCGAGAAGCCTGCTTCTCGCGCGTGCCGCCCGCAGCACGCCCTCTTCTCGTCGAGCGTCATCGCCTCGCACATCCTCTTCGTCTCCATCATCGCTGGCTCCCATCATGAAATCACTCAATGCTGCCTTGAGTTCGCAACAGCGCTTCTTAACGGCGGAAGTTGCTGCGAGCGTCGTTGTTCAAGTAGCTCGTTCCCGTCAACTCCTGCATCTGTCCGTTGTTTCCCGGAAAGCGCAACGTCACTTGCACTCTCTTCAAATTCGAACTGAGCGGCGTGATCCGAACGCGCCGAAAGTAGTTCGGAACGGTGTTGTTTGCATCCGTCGGATCGTCAACCGTTCCGTAGATCCCGTCGGGGCCCGGGTTGATCGAAACCGGGCGGAAATCGTCAGGGAATCCGGCGAAGTTAACCAACGCTCCGGTGTTGTCCACTTGGCCGACGTTGGCGATCTGCCCGAAGGTCAACTGCCGGGTGTTGCGCAGAGTTTCGATCTGCTCCAACACGCTCATGATCATGAGCTTGCCCGTGGTCACGTTGCGGCTCATGTTGTTGGCGACCAGCGCGTAGGTGATGGCGGCCGCGACGCTGATCAGGCCGATCAACAAGATGGCCATCGCCACCACGGTCTCCATCAACGTAAAGCCAGCTTCGCTTTGCACTCGTGCGCGAACCTTGCTGGGGAAACTATTCTCTGTAAGCGTTCGCATTCGGATCGAACCTCCAGACCTTGACTCTACCCGCTGCCCCCAACACGGAAATGGCGGCAGCCGTCTCCTTCGGATAGCTCTGGTTGTAGAAGAAGAGCGCGTAACCGACGGGGAGTTGCGCGCTGTTGACGACCGACCCGTCGGGTTGAAAGATGATGTCAACGCGCCCGTTCGATAGCGGCGTCGGGCTCGTGCCATCCGGCAGCGATGTCGAAGCACCTGGCAGCACGCCGTAAACTATCTCGCTCGGGTCGAGGCCGGTGCCAGCCAGCGACACGGTGCGCACGACTTGATCGGGACGACTGTTGCCAACGCCTACTTCGCCGTTGTTGATGATGATGATTTGCTTGCTCTGGTCATCATAGCGAAAGGTGTGCGCGACGCGCGTCGACATCGCCTGTTGGCGCGCGTAACGAAGCTGCGTCAAGACCTCGCGCGTCACGCCGCCGAAACGTAACTGACGTCGTGCCGAATTGATCTGTGGCAAGGCGATCACGCTGATGATCGCAATGATGGCGATCACCACCAGCAGTTCGACCACCGATAACCCGCACGCTCCGTCTCGTGAGTAACCGTTTTCCTTCACCTGTCAACTCCCTTCATCCAATACACGAGCGGCGAGCGCCGTCGTGAAACGTGTGAGCAAAGAGCGTTCCATCAGACTGAAACGATCGATTTCCTGCCTTTTCTCCGCTGACGATGGGATCGGGGCCGCACCAA
>CAKZOF010000709.1 GCA_937135995.1 uncultured Pyrinomonas sp. | reverse complement strand
GCATCCAGCAGGACTTCGTAGCAGGCGCCGGTTTTGTCGGCATCGCGGTGGCGCTGATGGGCCGCTCGCATCCCGTCGGCATCATCCTGGCCGCCATTCTGTTCGGCATGCTCTACCAGGGCGGCGCCGAGATCGCCTTCGAGAACAACGACGTCTCCCGGACGAAGGCCCGCCGCAAGCTCGGCCCCGAAGCGATCCGTCGCCTCGGCGTCAGCGAGAAAAGGCGCGCGAGTAATGCGCGTGCACAAGAATTCAGGCGCGTGGGGAAGAAGCTCGAGCGTGCGCAGGTCCAGCACGCCGTTCGCGCAGTTAAGCACGTAAGGGTCTGAGTCGAAGCAATGCGCGTGAACGAAGAACCCGTCGAACCCGCGCAGCAGGTCCACCGCTTCACACACCCACCGCGTGGATTTGGACAGCGAGGCAAGCGGAGTGGACCACCGCTTGAGGGCCCCGGGAGACGCAGACAAAGCCGCCTGCCGTGTGTAGTAATCACGCAGCGTGCCCCACGCCTCGCTCACTACACGCTCGCGCGGCGTGCGCCGCCACCGAGCGCCGTCCCACACCAGCCACGTTCGCCACTCCGGGCACCAGACGTATCGGTTACGCCACAACTCACTCAACACACGCGCGTGGAAGCCCGAACCGGTACCTCCCGCCTCTACATCGAGTAGAGGCACAGCGCTTGCCGCTGCGAGCGCTGCGCTCGCTTCGCTCTCTTTACTCTCTTCCCACGCAAGGTTCGATTTGCTCTCTTTACTCTCTTTGCGCCAAGCGTCGAGCGCGGCGTTCAGCGTTAGTAGGACGTAGTCGGGTCGAGTCGCGCACTTCTCGCGCGCGCCGCGCTTCGAGGCTAAGAAAAGCGAGGCCGATTGGACAGCATCCCCGTCACACAACGCGACAATCTCTTTCATCAGCGCGTAGTCGGCTTCGGACGCTGACTTGTAGCCAGCCTCGTCGGTGCTGGTCCAGAGCTTGTCGAACAACTCCCACTTGTGTGAGGGCAGCCCCTTCACCACCACGTTTGCCATCCACGCTTTCACCTCTTCGTCGGTGGCGGGAGCAAGGGCCTGAGCTTCGCGCAAGGCGTGCGACTTCTTGCGAGCATGCGTTGAAGCTTTTTGGGGCTTCGCGGCGTCGTCGCCGAACACGCGCGCATAGACACGCTCAATCTCCGCTTGCCGATGTTCAATCGCGTGAGGCGTAGCTGCCACGTGGCAGCCCGTGACGGTGACGAAGCGCTTGTCCTCATAAATCTCGACCTGCCCCTTGCGCCGCCCGTGTGGTGGGAGCTTGCCCCACACGAGCACGCGCAGCCCTTGCCCCGACGGCGTCACCTCCGTGTAGCTCGAGAGCGTCTGGACCATCTCCCACACCGCCTCGTCCCACGCGCCGTTGGGCGTGCGGCACTTGTCGAAGTCGAACGCCACCAGCCCCAGCTCCAACGTGAGCACCAACCCTACGCCGTCAGCCTCACCTCGCTCGACAACGGCACGCGCAGTGTCGAAGTCACCCCACGTTTGTGGGTCGGTGACGGAAGCGTTAGCCCTTGGGTTGTGGGGCACTTTGGGCACTTTCGTCAGGCGTCCGTCTCTGGTTTCGTACCGCCAACACACCCACTGCTCGAGTGTGGTTAGTTCGGTTGGGATTTGCTCAGGGAAGAAAGGTGGACGTTTTTCTTGAAAAGCATCAAAAGAGGTGGTATTTTTCATTTTGTCACTCCAATTTATGTAGGGAGTTTAGAGGGTTCCATCCTCTAAACTCCCGATTTTACGACCGCAAGAACGCCTCAACGTCCTCGATTCTATACAGCACACGCTTGTGTGCTTTGGTGTGGCGCAAGCCTTCACGCCGCCACTTCCACGTGGTGACGGGCGACACGCCCAACACGCGCCGGAGCGTCGGGTCAGTAACTACGCCCACCGGGCTCTGCCGCCGCAACTCGTCCACCACCGTCTCGATGGCGTCCCGTTTAGTCATCAGCTGTCTCCTTTCATTTACAAGATATTCTCTCATCTATGAGAGTACCGTTTTGATGATAGGCGCTCGTGTTCATGTTGCCCGTCGGTGTCGCTAACCCCTTTGTTTTCTAGGGACTACAAAACTGTGTGGTGTGACGCGCGAGAAAATCGTCCAGCAGGCGCGCGGCTCTGGCGGGCAGGTCGCGGCTCTGGTTGACGTATCGGTAAGTCATTTGAATCGTCGTGTGGCCGAGAATCCGCGCCACCTCAGCGATGGGCAGGCCCGCCTGAATCAATCTCGTCGCGCACGTGTGGCGCAAGTCGTGAAAGCGCACGCCGCACAGCCCTGCCTTGCGGCGGGCGCGCTTCCAAGAGGCGTCGAAAGTGCCGATGGATGGGAAGCCCTGCAGCTGGCGCACGCAGCCGCCCTCGACTTGCCGCTCACCACACCACGCTTCAAGCGCCTGCATGCACCGCGTTGTCAGGCCCACCAGCCGTTCGCGCTGCGTCTTTGTGTTGGTGGCACGCACCACCACCATGCGTGTGGTGAGGTCAATGTCTTGGGCGGAGAGCTTTTCAATCTCGGCGCGGCGCAGTCCGCCGTCGAGTGCGAGAAGAATGGCCGCGTAGAGGGAGCGAGAGCGCGACGCGCGCGCGACGCGGAGCAAGATGTCCTCTTCTTCTCTGCTCAGGATGCGGGTGCGATGCGGTTCGAGGGACGTGCGGACCAGCCCCCCACGGTCGAACGGCGACTTCTCAACGAGCCCGGCCTGCCGGCCCACGTTGAAGATGCGGCGCAAGAGCGCCAGCCGCCGGTTGACCGTGCAAATCGAAAACGACCGCAACTTGCGGTCGCGCCACGTTACCAGAAACGGATAGGTAATGTGAGAGAGCGGCAGTGTCCCAAACTCCCGCACCAAAATCGCCAGCTCGTTTCTCGTCTTGCGCCACCCGCGCAGGCCGCCAACGTGTAAGGGGCCTTGATAGATGGGGGGCACAAGGAAGTTCTCGCGATACCACGCGGCGAGTTCGCTGAAGAGGCGAGGGGGCGGCGTGAAACTCTCTGCTCTGGAAGATTCAAGCGCTGCTCTGGAGGATTCAAGCTCAGGCTCTTTCTTTGAAAGAGCCGATTCAACGAAAGAGCTTAACGCCGCTTCCGCTTCCGCGCGCTCTTTGAAGAGCTTCGTCCGCGCGTGACGCTTCCCATCCTGCCCCGTGTACGTGACGAGCACTTGCCACCCCTTAGCGTGGCGACGAACCGTGCCGCGCTTCCGCCTCCACCGGCTCGTGACGACTTCCCCTTCCATGAGCAACTCCGTTATGAAGAATAAGCTTCAGCGCTTCGGATTCTCCCTCTCTCTACTCCAACCCGAAGTAATACATCGGCGCGAAGCGCTTAATTTCTTCACTTAAAGCGCGCCTCTTAATCAGCGGGTCGCAGGTTCGAGCCCTGCACGGCCCACCAAGGCGCGTCAAAACGTGGAAGAAGAGTCAAGCCGATCCCTCCCATAGAGTACCCGAGCGCGAACATACTCAATCTCCATCAAGTCCCAAGTGCATCAATCGGTTCGCACGCTGTCCTTGTTCGCTCAGATTGATAACACACTCAATCTCCATTAAGTCTTAAGTGCAGCGGGCGGCTACACCACAGAGTGTCCCGAGCTGTATTTGATGCCATCATCGTGCCGAAGACGGCAAAAGCTAGAGGCACTTGGCGCGCAAGAGTGGTTTCGCTGACGGGCAAATCCACTTCGTTGCCGAAGGTCTCGGTCTCGGTGGACGAGCCAACCGAATCGCTGAAAGAACAAAAGGCTTGACGCTGAAGAGCGTCAAGCCTTCGTCGAAATGGTCGGGGCGAGAGGATTTGAACCTCCGACCTCACGGTCCCGAACCGTGCGCTCTACCAGGCTGAGCCACGCCCCGTCATGTCAAGGATTGAAATTTTAAAAGGTCGGTTCATCCTCTGTCAAATCCAGCGCCAACGCGAAGAAGCGATCCGATTGGCGCCGTTGCTCGCCCGGTTCGTCTGAAAGCAGGCACGTCAAGACAGGTCTTTGGTCGGCGTCGGCTGCGCTTGACGCGCGCGCTGCCGTTTGAGCCTGAAATGTTCGACCACGGGCGGCATGAGGCTGAGCGCGACGACGATGATGACGACCTTTTCGATGTGCTGATCCAAGTTGGGGATCATGCTCCCCAAAAAGTAACCGGTCAGAATCATGCTGAAGACCCACAGGAAGCCGCCGCAGACGTTATAAACGACGAACTGGCGGTAGGGCATCTGGGCCGCTCCGGCGACGATGGGCGCGAAGGTGCGGATGATCGGCACGAAGCGCGCGATGATGATCGTCTTGCCGCCGTGACGCAGGTAGAAATCGTGTGCGCGGCGCAGGTATTCGGGGCGAAAGAACAACGATTTCGGGCGGCTGAAGATGCGCGGGCCGAACTTCGCGCCCGTGACGTATCCGACGGCGTCACCCACGACGGCGGCGATGAAGAGCGAGATCAGCAAGATGAAGACGTTCAGATCGCCTTTGGCGGCGAACAGCCCGGCGACGACAAGCAACGAATCTCCCGGCAGAAAGAACCCTGCCGCCAATCCCGTTTCGGCAAAGACGACGAGAAATAGAACGACGTACCCGGCGGCCGCAATGGTGCGCGGGTCGATGTACTCTTTGATCTGATGCAGCAATTCGTAGATCGTTTCCATGATCGCCTGACTGTTGAAAACTCTATTCTGAAAACCGAGGCTTTGCCGGCGCACGCGCTGCGGCGAAAGCAACGCACACGGACGATGCTTGCGGCACGCGCATCTTCGCAGTGCCCAAAGTCGTTCAACGGCGGCGCTCATCGGTCCAACCGTAGCGTCCGATGAGCGGGACGAACGTGCACGGGCCGCGGTCCTCGTGCTCGTAGCCTGTCGCCGTGCGCGTGATCAAGACGAGCCGTTGGTCGTTTGGGGTGCGACCGACCGGCATCACGAGTCGGCCCCCCACTTTGAGTTGAGCGAGCAAGGGATCAGGCACTGTCGGCCCGCTCGCTGCCACCAGAATAGCATCGTACGGCGCGTGCGCGTTCCAGCCGAGCGTGCCGTCGAAGCACTTAACGGTGGCATTGTAGATGCCCAGATGGCGAATGCGCGTTTGCGCCGCGCGCGCAAGTTCGGCGATGCGCTCGATCGCATAGACTTGGCCGGCCAGTCGCGCGAGCACCGCCGTTTGATAACCGGAGCCAGCGCCGATCTCGAGCACACGACTTCGCTCATCGACGGCGAGCAGTTCCGTCATGCGCGCGACGATGCACGGTTGCGAGATGGTCTGCCCGGCTTCGATCGGCAGCGCGTGGTCGCCGTAGGCGCGGCTCTGCAAAGCTTCGGGCACGAACAGGTGGCGCGGGATCTCGCGCATCACCGCAAGCACGCGCTCATCCGTGATCCCGCACTGCGAGCGCAAGCGTTCGACCATGCGTTCACGGGCGAGACGAAAGTCGAAGTAGTTGGTCGGGCGTTGCGATGAAGACGAGGCGTTCAGCACTTCGCGCATCACTCCTTGGTCGGAACAGTCTCTTCGGCGAGGGCGTGCGGTTCAAACGTTTGCTCGGCCGAGAGCAGGTTCCACGAGGCCAGCGCCGGAATGGCTTGGTGGTTGGTCAAGTCACTGCGCATCGGCGTCACCGACACGAAGCCCTGTTCGATCGCCCAGTAGTCAGTGCCTTCGGCGGCGTCCCACGCGAGGATCTCTTCGCCGATCCAAAAATAGGGTCGCCCGCGCGGGTCGATGTGTTCGGTGATGACCGGGCGCGCATTCTTGATCCCCTGTCGCGTGACGCGCACGCCGCGAATCAGGCCCGGCGGGATGTTGATGTTGAGAAAGGTGCCTTCCGGCAGGCCTTCGGCGAGCGCTTTGCGGACGGCGACGACGGCGAAGCGTGCCGCTTCGGTGAAGTTGAAGTTCTCGCGCGCGACGAGGCTGAACGCCAGTCCGGGCACGCCCAAGATGGTCGCTTCGAGCGCGCCCGCCACCGTCCCCGAATAGGTCGCATCGTCGCCGAGATTGCCGCCGTAGTTGATGCCGGAAGCGCACAGATGTGGGCGTTGATCGTCCGTCAGGATCTTGTTCAGGGCGAGCGTGACGCAATCGGTCGGTGTGCCGTCCACGGTCCAGTGGCGTTCATCTATCTGGCGAATGCGCAGCGGGCGCGCGAGCGTCAAACTATGCGAAGCGCCGCTCATCTCCGATTCGGGCGCGACGACGTAGACGTCGCCGACCTCACGCAGCGCCTCTTCCAGTTTGATGAGGCCTTCGGAATGGATGCCGTCGTCGTTGGTAACGAGTATGCGAATCATCTCCCTCGATCTCGCGCCTCTTTGGGTGTGTGTGCGCGAGCCGAATTGGCATGATGCAACAGTTCGCGCAAAGATGCAAAGGCGAAGCGAAGAGCGCCGCGCGAAGCGTCATCGCTTGGGTGAAACGGATTGAATCTTCGACGCCGGTCGCGGCGTCGTTCCGTCGTTATGCCGTGGCTTGTTGCGGCACACGTGTGGCCAGAGGAACGAGCCTGACGCGGCGGATGCGACGATGTTCGACGCGCTCGACGGTGAATCGCGCGCCGTCGTATTCGACCGATTCGCCCGGTCGGAGCAACCGGCCCGCCCGAGCCAGCAGAAAGCCCGCCAGCGTCGTATAACCGGCGTCTTCCGGAATCTTCAGGTGCAGGCGGCGGTTCACGTCACGCACGGCGATCATGCCGTCGAGGACGTAGGTTCCGTTCTCCTCGACGATCTGTGACCGAACCTCCTCATCATACTCGTCGTGAATTTCACCGACGATCTCTTCGAGCAGGTCTTCCATCGTGACGATGCCTTCCACGCCGCCGTGCTCGTCAACGACGAAAGCCAAATGCGTGCGCGCCGCTTGCATCTGTGCGAGCGCCGTGCCGAGATGCGCGGTGGCTGGAATGAAGAGCGGTGGATGGAGCAGTCGTTCGAGGTTGAAGGGATGCGTTTCATCCTTGCGCAGGCACGGCATCAAGTCTTTCATGAAGAGGACGCCAACGATGTCGTCGAACTGTTCGCGGTAAACAGGCAAGCGCGAGTAACCCGTTTCGCAAAAGACGCGCTGCGCTTCTTCGAGCGTTGCTGTAACGGGCAACGCGACCACCGCCGTGCGTGGGACCATCGCCTCGCGCACTTCCGCTTCGGAGAACTCGAAGACGCGATTGATCAACTGTTGTTCTTCCGGTTGCAGGTGTCCGCTTCGGCTCGAGGCCTCGATCAACTGTCTGATCTCTTCCTCGGTGTAGATCGCAGAATGTGCGGCGGAAGGGCGCAAGCCGAGGAGTCGCACCGTCTTGGTCCCGGCCCAGTCGAGCGCGCGAATGGGCCAGCGGAAGACGCGGTAAAAGATCTGCATCGGCAGCGCGACGGCGAACGCTACGCGCTCGGCCAATTCGAGAGCCAGCGTCTTAGGGGCCAGTTCTCCCAAGACAATGTGGAGAAACGTGATGATCGAAAAAGCGATGGCGAACGAAATGGCATGCTGCCCTGCCTCGGAGACGCGCCCCTCCAGCGGCGCTTCGAGCAGATGCGCGACCGCCGGCTCGCCGATCCAACCTAGACCGAGCGAAGCCATGGTGATGCCGAGCTGCGTCGCGGAGATGTAAGCGTTCAGGTTGTTGAGCAGATCGAGGAGTCTTCGCGCGCGACGATCCCCGCTGGCAGCCAACGTCTCGATGCGCGAGCGGCGCACGCTGACCAAGGCGAACTCCGCGGCAACGAAGAATCCATTGGCGAAAACGAGCAGGAAGACGACGACGATGTTAAAGAACGTGTCCATGGAAACCTTTCGGCGAAACGCTTCCGCACGCTTCTCAATTATACAAGAAAAACCCCGCCGTTTCGCCCTCTGCTGGGTGCAACGGCCTCATGGTGGAACTGGCCGCCAGGCTGCTATGCGCGCAAAACTTCGCCATCTTGCCCTCTGTTCAGCCCAACCGAAGCCCGTCCGCGAGCAAGCGACAGAACTGCACCGCTCGGTTTTCCGCCCACCAGCGGTCTTCGCCCGCCGCGGCCTTGGCGAGAAAGCCGACGTGGCCGCC
>CAKZOF010000708.1 GCA_937135995.1 uncultured Pyrinomonas sp. | reverse complement strand
GCGGAAAGGTCGTCTGTGGTAAGCGCAAGCAGCACGGACGAGTAGGCCCCTTCTTCCTCGACGCGCCGCAAGATGTGGTAAGCGGCGAGCCTTGCGCGCGACACCGACCGTTTTGTTCGTTTCTCCGACACGGTTGAAAGGAACGCAGCGCCCTCGGAAAAGCGCGCATCTCGAATCAAAGGGGCGTGGTCTCGTCGAAGATGCAGTTGCCAACAGCGGGTTGGATCCGCGCGAGAAGCGGTTGCGGCGCTCATCCCAAACGCTCGCCGATGGTGATGCGGGCGCCATTGATGAGGTCGCGCGCGCTCATGCGCCGCCTCCCTTCGGGCTGCACCTCGATCAGACGCAAGGCCGTTTCTTGGCCACAAGCGACCACCAACCGGTCGCCCGTCGCTTCCACGATTTCGCCCGGCTGCCCGCGCGTCTTCGCCATCGCTTCGGGCCGCGCGCGCCAAATGATCAAGCGATGGTCGCGGAAAGACGTGAACGCAGTGGGCCACGGTTGTAGACCGCGAACGCGCCTCTCGATGGCCGCTGCACTGGCGGTCCAATCGATGAGGCCATCTTCTCGCTTGAGCAACGGCGCGAAGGTAGCCTCTGCCTCGCTTTGCGGTTGTGGTTCGAGCTGGTCCAGCCGCCGCAGTGTCTCGCTCAGCAGATCCGCGCCCATCTCGGCCAGCCGCGCCATCAATTCCGGTGCCGTCTCCTCTTCGCCGATGGGGGTCGCGCGCTGCAACAAGATCGGTCCCGTATCCAAACCTTCGTCCATCAACATGGTCGTGACCCCTGTTTCGCGCTCTCCGCGGATAATGGCCCAGTTGACCGGCGCCGCGCCGCGATATTTCGGCAGCAAAGAGAAATGCACGTTGATGCAGCCGCACCGCGGCGCGCGCAAGAAAGCAGGCGGCAAAATCCGCCCGTAGGCGACGACCACCGCGACATCCGCTTGATGCGAAGCGAAGAGCGCCGCCGCGTCCGGCGTCTTGATCTTGTCCGGTTGATGTACGGCGATGCCGTGCGAGACGGCAAATTCTTTCACCGGCGACGGACGAAGCTTGCCGCCGCGCCCAGCGGGGCGATCAGGCTGCGTCCAAACGGCGACGACCTCGTGCCCGTCGGCAAGACACCGGGCCAGCGTGGGCACGGCCGCTTCCGGCGTTCCCATGAAAACCACGCGCATGACGTTTCGACAAACGATCTTCGAAAAAGCAGAAAGCCGTCAGCGAAGAACGATCCCGCCCCAAAGTCCAGCGGCGGTTTCGAGCAGGCGACGGCGCCAAAGGGCGGCGGTTTTCGCCCATTGCCCGCATAGGACGGCTCGCGCTCTTTCAAGAACGCACTCTCTCGGACCAGACCTTCGCCTGCAAGAAAAGCAAGAGATAGTCGCGCCCACCCGCTTTGGAATCGGTGCCTGACATATTGAAACCGCCAAACGGATGGACGCCGACCAACGCCCCCGTGCATTTGCGGTTGATGTAGAGGTTGCCGACGTGAAACTCGCGCGTGGCGCGCTCGATCTTCTTGCGATCCGTGGTGTAAACCGATCCGGTCAAGCCGTATTCGGTATCGTTGGCGATCTCCAGCGCGTGATCGTAATCGCGCGCGCTGATCACAGCCAGCACGGGGCCGAAGATCTCTTCCTGTTCGATGGTCTGGCCCGGTTTGACGTCGGCGATCACCGTCGGCTCGATGAAGAACCCGCGTTCGCCATCGGAGCCACCGCCGCAGACGAGCCTTCCGCCTTCGGCTTGACCTTTTTGGATGTACTCGTTGATCGAACGAAAGGCCTTTTCGTTGATGACGGCGCTCACGTTGGTCTCCGGGTCGATCGCCTCGCCGAGGCGCAGCTTCTCCGTTCGGGCGACGATGCGCTCGATCATCTCATCATAAACCGCTTGGTTGATGATCGCGCGCGAACAAGCCGAGCACTTCTGCCCTTGAAAACCAAAAGCCGACTGGACCACGCCAAGCGCCGCTTCATCCAAGTCGGCATCCGGCTCAACGATGATGGCATCTTTGCCACCCATTTCGGCGATCACGCGCTTGAGCCATATTTGCCCCGGCTGAACCTTAGCCGCCCGTTCGTTGATCCGAATACCGACCTCTTTTGACCCCGTGAACGCGATCAATCGCGTCTTCGGGTGATCGACGATGGTGTCGCCGACCTCGCCGCCCGATCCGGTCAAAAAGTTCACTACGCCCGGAGGCATTCCTGCCTCTTCCAAGATCTCGAAGAATTTGTAGGCGATGGTCGGCGAATCAGAAGAGGGTTTAAGCACTACCGTGTTGCCCGTGACCACGGCGGCGACCGTCATGCCGCACATGATCGCCAGCGGAAAATTCCACGGCGGGATCACAGCGCACACGCCGAGCGGAATGTACTCGAGATGATTGTCTTCGCCGGGAATGCGCACAAGCGGTTGCGGTTCGGCATAGCGCAACATCTCGCGCCCGTAGAACTCGCAGAAGTCGATCGCTTCAGCAGTGTCGGCATCCGCTTCGGGCCACGTCTTGGCGACCTCGTGCATCATCCAGGCCGACAGCTCGTGCTTCCGCTCACGCATTTTGGCAGCGACGCGGAAAAGAAGCTCTGCACGTTCTTCGGCACTAGTCCAGCGCCAAGACTGAAAAGCTTCGTAGGCGACCTCGACGGCGCGACGCGCCTGTTCTTCGGTCGCGCGCTGGAACCGCCCGACCACCTCGGTCTTGCGCGCCGGGTTGATACTGTCGAAGGTTCGACCCGCCTCGATTCGTTCGCCACCAATGACGAGCGGGTAACTGCGCCCTAGTTCGCCGCGCACCTTCTCGATCGCCGCGCGCATCGCCTGCGCGTGCTCGGGCCGACTGAAATCGGTCAACGGTTCGTTCCGAAATTCGCTGCGCATAAAAGCTCCTTGTCGTTGATCTCGCACGGCCATGAATTTAATCGCGGCCAGCGGGAAAAGCAAAGGCAACACCGCTGCCCATGACTCGCGCAAGGGGACCGATGGGCAACTTCAATGACCACAATCGAGCGCCCGAAGAACTACCCGCCACGGAGACGCTAGCCACAGCAGCGCGCCATTTGCGCCGTCGGCGGAAGCAGTTCGTCCTCAATTTGTCGGTTCGCCCAGAAACTTCATGAGCGCTGCGTTGAACTCCGCCGGCTTTTCAACCTGCGGGACATGTCCGCAGCGCTCGATGATCACCAGTTGCGCTTGCGGGATCTCGCGTTTGAACCTTTCGGCAAACAACAGCGGCGTCAAGTTATCTTCCCGTCCCCAGACGATGAGCGTTGGCTGTTTGATCGCGCCGAGCTTTCCATCGAGCACGTCTTCGTTGCGCCCGATCGATTCGATCAGCTTCTCGATGGTGTAGCCATCGTTGTTGACGATGCGCTGCGCAAAGAGCAGATCGACCGCCGCGTCGCTCGTGAACAACTCGCGATTGTAAAAGATCAACCCGGCCAACTGCCGAACGCCTTCGCGCGTCGCCGGGGAAAGAAGCGAACGCACGTTCACCTCGGCAGGAATGGCGAATCCAGCAGCATCCACTAGGACGAGCTTGGTCACTTTCTGCGGATAAGCCAGCGCGTAGGCAGCGGCGATCCATCCGCCGAGCGAATTGCCGACCAGCGCCGCCCGGTCGATCTTCAACGCGCGCATGAAACCATCGAGGAAATCAACGTATGTCGCCACGCGGTACTGCAGGAAAGGTTTGTCCGATTGGCCGAACCCGATTTGATCGAGCGCGATCACGCGATACCTGCTCGCCAGCGCCGGTAGCGTCGCGCTCCAACCGTTGGCGTCGCCGCCTAAACCGTGGAGCAGAATGACCACCGGACCGCTTCCGACGTCGAAGTACCTCAACTTGGCGCCATAGACGGTCACTTGCTTGCTCGGTGCGTTGATCTGCAACGCCTGCGGCGCGGTCGCTGCCGCAATGCTCGACGCAAAGCAGCTCAAGACGAACAACCACAAGAAAGCAAAACGCGTCGCTCGCATCACCTTGATCGCTCCTCCTTGTCGTTGGTGTTTAGATTGCTCTTTGCCTCGGCAACTCGCTTCGGCAACGAAGGACTCTTCGGGCGCACAGTCGATCAATGACCACATGAAAGCTTCAGCGAAAGGATCGCTCTTGCGCAATTCGCTCGCGCCTCGGTTCACGTTACCGAAGCGACCAGCGCGCCTCGTCACGGGCCTCTCTTTCCTCGCCGCCGAAAAAACGCTGCCACGCGGCGAAACCGACGAGCGCCAAGCCCAACGCACACGGCACGATGTAACCGCGTGAAGCCGCGATGAGCGCAAAGAAGAGCATGACGCT
>CAKZOF010000707.1 GCA_937135995.1 uncultured Pyrinomonas sp. | reverse complement strand
CGCAGCAGTTGGTCGTTCCTAAATCGATGCCGATGATCTTTCCCATAGCAGTTCCTGCAGATTTCGGAGGATTCGAGGTGGGCAAGAGATTCGGAGAGGAGGCGACGGCGGCACAAATGGCCGATCCGCTGCCGCCGCTCGACTCATTGTTTGGTCGCGACTTTGACCATGGCCGGGCGCAGCAGTTTGTCGCCGAGAACGTAACCGCGCACGAGTTCTTCGACGACGGTGTTCGGTTCCACTTCGTCGGTCGGTTCGGTCGCGACCGCTTCGTGAAAGTGCGGATCGAACGGTTGCCCGACGGCAGCCACCGGTTTGATCCCAAAGTTTTCGAGGATACCATCCAGTTGTTTGCTGATCAGTTCAACGCCTGCGAGGAAGTGGCTGAACTCCTCGGATTCTTGGGCTGCCGCCGACCGTTCGGCTTCTAGGGCGCGGCGCAGATTGTCGATCACGGGAAGCAGTTGGCCGACGATCTCGCCGAGCACGCGCTGATAGGTTTCGGCCCGTTCGCGCTCCATGCGCTTGCGGAAGTTCTCGAATTCGGCCTGCCGCCGGAGCAGCATTTCGCGCAGGTCTTGGTGTTCAGTCTTCGCTTTGCTCAATTCCTCTTCGACGCGCCGTAGCTCAGCCCGCGTGGCGATGAGTTCGGCCATCACTGGACCGGCCGCTTCTTCGCCCACCGAGTGCGTTTCGCGTCCCTGCTCGGGTGCCACTTCCGGTTCTTTCTGGCGCTCTCGTTCTTCTGGTAAGTCTTGCGTCGAAGGCGCGCCTGCGGTGTCCGTCGCCGGAGCCTGTTCGTCGCTCGGTCCGCGGCGAACCCGCTGCCCAACTTCCGTCTCTCCTTCGTAGGAGGACTGGCGCCCGATCTCTTCGGCCGTCACGGACGAATTGCCGACCTCCGTTGTCGGGTTCTCTTCCGCCTGTTCACCGCGTGGCGGTTCTTCGTCAGCGAAATTGACCGGGATGCGTTTGGGATTCCGTTGCTCTCTGTCTTTGATCATGATGACGTACCGGAATTGAGTTTGCGCTCCACGACGCGCGCGACGTGCCCTACGAGTCCGATGATGCGCTCGTACTCGATGCGCATCGGACCCATGATGCACAGCGCGCCGAAAGAGGATTCGGTCAGGCGGTAGGGGGCTGCCACGAGCGAGCAGGCGCGCATGATCGGCGCGCGATGTTCGCGTCCGATGATGACCTGCACCGATGACCGCTCGCGCGCCAGACATTCGTTCAAGATTTTGATCAAACGCCGTTTCTCTTCCAGCGTGCGGACCAGCGCGCGAAGCGTTTCGAGATCGGCGAAGTCCGGTTTGGTCAGGATGTTCGCTGTGCCATCGATGTAAACTTCGCCCGCCCGCTCGTCAGTGTCAGCCAGACTTCGCTCGCACAACAGCGCCGCGCGGCGCTGCAATTCATCGTAGAAAGCCCGCTGTTCGCAAGTGATGCGGGCGAGTTCGGCGCGAATCGCGTGAAGGCTCTGACCACGGAACTCTTCGTTGAGGTAGCGCGCCGCGCGATCCAACTCCTCCTGTTCCAGCGATTCATCAAGGCGCACGAGCCGATGCTGAACGATGTTCGGCGCAAAGACCAACACGACGAGGATGTGCCCGTCCGTGAGCCGGACGAATTCGACGTGTTGCAGCTTCTGGTCCGTCACGGGCGGCGCGAAGACGATGCCGACGTTGTCGGTTAGTTCTGATAGAAGGTGCGAAGCGCGCTCCATCAACCGCTCGGGATCAGGTTCGACTTCTCCGAGCGCGCGTTCGATGGCGAGCACATCGCTCTTCGGCACGCGCGCACGCCCGAGCATGTGGTCCACATAGAAGCGATAGCCCTTGTCGGTTGGCACGCGCCCTGCCGAAGTGTGCGGCTGTTCGACCAATCCCGCCTCCTCGAGTTCGGCCATGACGTTGCGGATCGTCGCCGGACTCCACCGGGCCGCGTGCGCGCACCGCTCCGACACCGTGCGCGACCCAACCGGCTCGCCCGTCACCAAGTGCTCACGAATGATCGTCGCGAGCACCAGTTGGGCGCGCGCATCCGGTGTCCAACTGCTCGAACGTGTGTTTCGCGTGGCCATCGGAGACCGCAAACGCGGGCAGGATCGAAAAGGGCTCGAACAACGGCGAAAGCCCGCTTGACTACAGCCTGATCGGCAGCATGACGAGCTGCCTTCGCCAAGTATAGCGAAAGCGCGGTGCCCGTGCAAAGAGCTTTTTGGAGCGGGCCTGCCTGCTCGGACTAGATGAACGCGCCAACTAAGTGTGCAAAGATCTTTGGGGAAAGCGATCCTCTTCGCTTGAGGCCTCAAAGGCATCTGGCGCCGATAGCGCAACGAAAGAGATCACATTGTCGAAAGCCCGCCACAAATCAGGTGGTACCTTTTTGGGTGAGGGACCCCCATATTGCTTGCCATGCTTGATGAGACGAAGAGAATCCTTGTTCGCTCCTCCTTAAACGGTGGCCCTCCAGATTGCTTGCCGCGCCGCCCTCCGAATCAGTCCAAGTGGCCGCGCTTTGGGCGGTGGAGCTGTGTTTCGTCCAACGAGTGGCTCCCTCTGCTGTCATGTAAATCCTTGACCTTTGGCTATTTAGCTGACGGAAAGGGCGTTCGCCACCGCCTCACTCGAGTTAAACTCATGTTCCGTTGGAATTTAAACACCGGGCGCGACGACCGACGGGCCGCCGCAAAGCCCCGCTCTCGCCCGCATGTCGAAGCGTTTTCAAGTAGTTAGCTTGCGGCGCGAGAGGCGGGATTTGACGCCCTTTGCCGCTTCTCCGTAAGATGAACGTGCATTCTTGCCTTGTCAGCAACACGGCCGAATTCGGTCCGAATATCTTTCGGGATCGCTCAGGCACGCAAAACACTGCGTTTGGCCACCCAAACGGCTCGGAGCTGATAATCGGAAAATTCGCGGACAAGGGGATGGAAAAAGGCTTATGGCGGATTCTGCATCGCACTTAAGTTACTTGTACACCGAGGCTTTTCGTCAAATCGAACCGCGCCGGACGCCGCCCGAAGTGGAGGTCCGTTTTTACCCGTATGCTGGTCTTCATCATACCATCAGGCTGCGTTCGGGGCGCGTCTACGTGCGCATTTCGGACATTTTCCGCAACGCGCCGCTCAAAGTTCACCGCGCGTTGGCTTTCATCTTGGTCGCCAAACTGCTCCGGCGGCAGACGCCCGAAGTGCATGATCGCGTCTACCGCGATTACGCTTGCACGCCCGAAGTGATGCGCGCGGCGGATCTTGCGCGCCAAAAACGCGGACGCAAGATCATCTCTTCGGCGCGCGGACAGGTCTACGATCTGAACCGCATGTTCGATCGGTTGAACCGACGTTACTTTGACGGGAAACTGCCCAAACCGACGCTGACGTGGTCGCAGCGGCGGACGCGCCGCATTCTAGGTCATCACGACGGTGTTCACGATACCATCGTCATCAGCAAGACGCTCGATTCGCGCGACGTGCCCGAGTGGTTCGTCGAGTACATTCTCTACCACGAAATGTTGCACATCAAACATCCGGCGCGCATCATCAACGGTCGGCGCTACTACCACACCAAGGCCTTTCGCGCCGAAGAGGAGCGCTTCCCTTACTACGAAAAAGCGCAAGAGTGGCTCGACCGCATTGCCCGCCGGTACCGCGCGCCACGCGCTCGTGCGGCGTAGGGGGGCTTTCCGTCGCCGACGTTGCTCGTGCAAAAGGGAGAACTCCTTCGTCTAAAACGCACGGGCGAACGAGATGAAGAACCGGCGGGGGGCATCGCTCGTACGGACGCGAAAATTTTTTCGTCCGCCGAGCGCGTGTCGGCGTCCAACCTCACGGAGCACCGTGACATCACAGGAGCGGTGCGACGCTGCGAAGTTTTTTGAAACCAAAACAGGACTAGCAGCGTTTAATGTGATAGGAAGGTGGGCTCCTCCGAATGAGACGGGCCAGTGCCTTGAAGCGGAACGCTTCTCCCTCCGGCGTCTCCGAATGGGGCACTGGCCCGTTCTCTATCTACTCGCTCAGCGAGCACGGATCAAATGATAGCGCCAATTCCTTGTTTGAACAAGGATCTCTCTGCAGTGGAGGGGCGGCTTCCTCGCCAGACCGACAGTGCCCTTCCGCGCCGAGATGCAGCCCTCTCGTAAGGCCTTTTGAAAACTCTCCTGTCCACTCCGTGCCGTACATGCCGAGCAAGGCCCCGGCTTGAAGCGTAAGGAGCGTCGAGCAACCGACGGATTCGCGTTTGGTTGCGCTAACCGCTCGCGTGTTGTTGTGTTGCCCTCTCGTTCAGCCTGCAAAACGAATCACGCTCTCTGCTCGGGGGGCGTGATCGCAGGTGTGCCGCGTGACGCACGAAGAAGCTGGCGGCAGCGTGTTCGCTTCGGCGGTTGCGTTGCCCGTGTGCGTGTCGCTTGACGCACGAAGAAACGGCATGTTAGCGTGCCAAAAGATCTTTTCGGCATCACGCATCTCGGCCGCGCTTCGCGCGCGAAGCGCGGCTTCAAGCGGAGTAAACGGTGAGCGAGCACGTCTTCAAAGGCATAGACATCGTCGGCACGTCGGATCAGAGTTTCACTCACGCCGTGGAGGTGGCCATCGAACGAGCGCGCCAGACGTTGCGCCATCTTTCGTGGTTCGTCGTTACGGAACAACGCGGCGGCTTGCGCGAGGGGCGAATTGAATATCAAGTCACGCTGCGCGTCTTTTTCCGCATCGAAGACGGCGAATAGATGGCTTGAACCGAAGCTCGGCCTTGTGCGTCCGTAGTCTCGGGGGTTGCGCTGAGTGAGCAGGCGCGGCGGCGGTCGATTCCGTGCGGC
>CAKZOF010000706.1 GCA_937135995.1 uncultured Pyrinomonas sp. | reverse complement strand
ACGAGCCGTTGATCGGATAAGTCCGCCCGTTGGGCAACTGGACTGAGATGAACTGCACTTCGATCATGCCTGCTTTGCTCGGTCGCTCGGCCCGGCGCACGTTGGTGATGCGTCCGATCACCTTGCTGCCCGCCGGGATCACCTCTACGCCGTCGTGCGAATAGACCGGATCAACCACCGTCGTCGTGAAGCGATCGCCGATGCGAGCCGTCTCGGAACTTATCTGCTGGTCCATCCTCACGCGAATGGTCTGATTGGCGTAGACCGTGTAGTAACGCGGAACCGTTCGCGTGTAGGAGCGCGGCACGCGTCGCCTCGTTTGCGCTTCCACCGCGATCACATTGGCTACCACCACTGTCAACAGAGCGAGCAACACAGGAACGATGCGCAAAAAGTTTCTGTTGCTTCTCATAGCCTTATCTTCTCCTCCACTCAACTATGGTCGGCTTCGACGTTGCCGACGTCTTCGCTGAAGAGCAACGGCCGTGCCAATCGTCCGGTCGCCGGTCCGAGAAGCAGGGAAACGTGCGTTTTCGCCCAAATTCTGGGGGGCAATGACCTGGGCAAGCTGACGCGAAATGTGTCACAACACACAAATTGAGCGATCAGTCTGCACGAATTCGTGTGGAGCGTTGAGCAACTCGCATCGCGCAGGAGATCGCCCGCTCGTGCGTCATCGAGCCGCAACGCGAACAAAATACAAAAGCAACAAAACGTTGGGTCTTCAAGCGATGAGCGCTGGCCGGCAAGACGTCATGCCATCCGGAATTTAGACCTTGCGCGCGTTTTGTTGTAAGCTTGAGACACGAGAAAGGGATGGGAAGCATGAAGGCGGTGGAAAACGTCGCGGAGAACGAACGCGCTGCTGCGGAACGCGAAGCGCGCGAGTTGAAAAAGCGCGTTGGAGAGAATCTGGCGAGGCTGCGGCGGCAACGCGGATTGAGTTTGGAGAAGCTGGCTTCTCTGTCCGGCGTTAGCCGGGCCATGCTTGGCCAGATCGAGGCTGGCGAGAGCACGCCGACCATCGCGCTGCTGTGGAAGATCGCGCGCGGGCTCGACGTTAGGTTCGCTGATCTGCTGGGCGACGAAGAATCGGCAGAGATCGAGAT
Source organism: uncultured Pyrinomonas sp. (assembly GCA_937135995.1). GTDB lineage: Bacteria > Acidobacteriota > Blastocatellia > Pyrinomonadales > Pyrinomonadaceae > Pyrinomonas. The sequence goes on along the minus strand of CAKZOF010000706.1, from coordinate 798 downwards.
CCTTCCTGTCAGTCGGGCGAAGATCCTGCGTTCTGCCGACGGTGGTTTCGAGAGCCGCGCCCTTTTCCCGTTCGATCGCAAGCGACGCGCCGAATTCTACGAACTGCGCATTCGCGGCGGACACGTCGAGCACGCTGTAGCCCACCCGGAAGGCACCTACGAGAACTTGATCGTTCACTCCGGCCGCTTGCGCTTGACCGTAGGCGACCGCGAACCCATCGAACTACGCGCTGGCGATGCCGTCTACTTTCGCGCCGACGTGCCTCACATCTACGAGAATCCGACCTCGCGCGACACCTTGATGTACCTCGTGATGACCTATGCCGAACCGCGGCTGTAGCATGCCTGCTGCGGCTTGACATCTTTGTTTGATATGTTGTACAAAGATGCCGTTATATTGCCGGTTCGGAATGGTCTTTGCTGTCCGATTCGCGCAGAAAGGAGAGCGTCATGAGCGCAGCGATCAAACAGTACGCTGTTCCTGAGGTGTTGGTCTCCACCGAGTGGGTCGCGCAACATCTCAGCGATCCGCAGGTGCGCATCGTCGAAGTGGATTACGAGCCGGAGACGGCATATCGGCTCGGACACGTGCCGAACGCGGTCTTGGTTGATTGGAAGCAAGACATCAATGACACAGTGCGGCGCGACATCGTTTCCAAAGCGGGTTTCGAGAAGTTGATGTCGCGTTTGGGCATTGCGCCGGAGACCACCGTGGTGCTCTACGGCGACTTTCGCAATTGGTTCGCCGCCTACGCGTTTTGGGTTTTCAAGATCTACGGGCACAAAGACGTTCGACTG
>CAKZOF010000705.1 GCA_937135995.1 uncultured Pyrinomonas sp. | reverse complement strand
CTTGAGCGATGCGCGCACCACCAACGTCGGCACGGCGTTGCTGCGCGAGGCTTTGAGCGAGGCGACCGGCATGGAGATCGAAGCGCTGCGCCCGCGCTACGTGCGTCTCGGCGATGCTGGCGAGGTCGCCCTCGAAGTGATCAACGAAACGCGCCACGAGCGTCGTACACCGGACCTGACGCTCGCCGATGTCGAAGACTTGATCATCGCGTTGAGCGCAACGCGCGGCGCGAAGAACAAGCGGACCATGCTCGCAGAAGTTTTCCGCCGCACCGCTGCACTCGAAGCGAAGTACTTGACCAAGCTCCTTGTCGGCGATCTGCGCATCGGCTTGCGCGAAGGTCTGGTGGAAGATTCGATCGCGCGCGCTTTCGGACGCCCCTTGGCTAGCGTCGCGCGTGCCAACATGCTCACGGGCGACATCGGCGAAACGGCTGTGCTCGCGCGGCACGACAAACTGGACCGGGCGATGTTGCGCCTCTTTCATCCGGTGAAGTTCATGCTCGCGACCGCCGCGCTCGATGCGACGGATGTTGCCCGGACCATGAACGGCGAGTTCTTCATCGAAGACAAGTACGACGGCATACGCGCGCAAGCGCACATCGGCGGCGGGCGCGTGCGCCTCTTCTCGCGCACGCTCGACGAGGTGACGCATCGCTTTCCCGAGTTGGTCGAAGAACTGGCGAAGCTCTCCGCCGACGCCATCATCGACGGCGAGATCGTTCCCGTTCGCGACGGGCGGATTCTCCCCTTCACGGCGCTGCAAAAGCGGCTCGGGCGAAAAACCGTCGCGGCGGAGTTGATCTCTGCGACGCCGGTCGCTCTTTTCGCTTACGATCTGCTTTTCGTCAACGGCCGCGCACTGTTCGACGAGCCGCTCGCGACCAGACGTCGCGAGCTGGAAGAGCTTCTGCGCTCCGGCTTCGACCGCGTGCGCCTTTCCGCCGCGCGCAAGTTCGCTGACGTGACCGCGCTCGAGCGAGAGTTCGAACAAGCGCGAGCGCGCGGCAATGAAGGATTGATGATCAAAGATCCGGCAGCGAGATACGTGCCGGGCCGACGCGGGCGCGAATGGTTGAAGTTGAAACGCGCGCTCGCCACACTCGATGTTGTCGTGACGGCGGTGGAAGTCGGGCACGGCAAGCGGCGGCATCTGCTTTCTGATTTCACGTTCGCCGTGCGCCGTTCAGCCGATGATCCGGAATTGCTCAACATCGGCAAAGCTTATTCAGGATTGACCGACGCTGAACTAGAGCGTCTCACCGAGTGGTTTCGCGCGCACACTGTTCAAGAGTTCGCCCACGGGCGTGTGCGCATCGTCGAACCGAAGATCATCCTCGAGGTTACTTTCGATGCCGTGCAGCCTTCGCGCCGACATCGCAGCGGTTACGCACTGCGGTTTCCGCGCATCGTTCGGTTGCGCGATGACAAGACCGTGGCAGAGATAGACACGCTCGAGACGGTGAAGCGGTTGGCCGGGGTGACGGAAAGGTGATGACCTCGGTTCTCGTTTCGCCGATGTTTGAGACGTCTCGCGATGACCGTTGCTCTTTGCGGTCACTTCAGCCGTCAGCGGGGACTTCGATGCGAATCCATCGCTCGCGTGCGTAGAAGTAGAGGCGGAACGGGCGCAGCGCTGCGCGCCCTAACAGCGTCGGCGTCTGCGCGTCGGTGCCATAAAGAAGAGCGGTCGGCACATTGCGTAGCACCATCGTGCCGAGCGCGATGGTCGCCGGCTCGGCGCGTCGCGCATGGACTCGGCCACCGCCGAGGTCGCGGACCATCTCGCTCGGCGGGCCATCGCCGGATAGTTCGATGCCGAACTTGCGCGCTGCGGCGACGTTCACGGCGAGACCGAAGCCGGAACCAGTGTCGAGCAGCGCTCGTTCTCCGTTCGCGAGGCGGACAAACGGGCGGTGCCCTTCCGCGTCGGGCAGCCAACGCACCATGGTCGCTTCTCGGCTCGGCGCAACAGGTTCTTCCGCGTCGAGCGCGCGCAGCTCGCCAGCAGGCATGTCGATGACGTAACCGAACGGCCAAAAAGCTTCCGTCGGATCGAGTATGCCGTCGATACCGCGCGGCAGCGGCGCGATGATGGCTGTTCCCCTGGCGGGAAGAAGGTTATCGGCGTCGCCGATGGCCAGCTTGCCGATGCGCGCGTGTCCTCCCGCCGCAACCCCTCTTCCGCTCAAGCCGATGATTCGAACCGTGCACGCCGAGTATTCCAGGCGCGCTTGCGCGGCGACGTGAGGCGCGACGATGGTCGCTCCAGCTCCCGTATCGATGGCGAAAACGTATGGGCCCGCGTCGTTTATCCAGACGTCGACGAGCAATCCGCGCCCTTCGTGCTCGTGAAAACGGACGGGACGCGGCCGTTCGCGAGAAGCGAGCGCGGCGGCGAATGATCTTTTGAGAGAAAAAATGGCAGCCCCGACGCGCGGAGCTGCCCCAATGAAAGTGACCAGAAGGAGGAGGCTAAAAACGATGCCAAGCGCTTGCTTCTTCATGACGCGCCCGGAAGGACTGTGCCGGGAAGAACTCGGACGGCCACAACACTCGCTCGAAAACTAGTATCGGCGATCATCGCGCTTGCGCAGCTTGTAGGTGTAGAGCGCAGAACCGCCTGCACCGGCCAGCGCGCCGATCAACGCGCCCTTTTTACCGCCCACCGCTCCGCCGACCGCCGCGCCGACGCCCGTGCCGATGGCCACCGTCAACTTGTCGCGGTGCCGATCCCAGAACGAGCGGTTGTCGCGGCGATAACGCACGTAGCGGCGATCATCGTTGTAGTCGTAATAAACCCGGCGCGCGCTGCTCGACGAACGAACCGGAACGTTGCGATAGACCACTCTTTCGCCAGACGTTGCGCGCGTGCTGTCGCTGGAAGTTACGCGCGCGCTGGCTGACTCATTGCGCCCGGCGCGGAACCCCTCAGCGAAACCGTCACGATAGGCGATCTGTTCCGGCGTCAGGGCCGCTTCGCCGGTTTGTGCGGTCTGCGGCGCGGAAGGTGTTTGCGCCGCTGGTGCCATCTGCGTTGGCTGAGTCGTTGTCGTCGCTGCTGGCGTCGTCGTTGCGCTCGCCGTCGGCTCCGAAACCTTGGGCGCCGTGGAGCGGGAAACAAGAGCGCCGACGGATCCGCCGAGCAGTGCCGCCGCTAAACCGACGGCTAGAATCTTGTGATTGGTGTTCGCTAGCATGATCTCTTCTCCTCGGGAAAACGATGCTGACAACGGGGAAAGCTCACCCTCGTCAAGAAGCAATTGACGTTCCGCCAACCTGGCCCTCTTCGAAAGCCGGTGGCCGCAGCGTTGTTTCGGTCGGATTTTCGGGCGTCGAAGCGAAAGAACAACGAGTTCGCAATCTGATTGCAATCTCCATCCGACCCTTATAGACCGTGCGCTGCGCAACGAATACACCAAAACGTCTGGCGAAGATACGAAATCAATCACGTGCTGCTCCATTCGGAAGAGAAGTGCCGCGGCGAGAGCACGTCGGCTTTACGATGAAGAGAGGCTGGCGATGGGTTGATCATCAGCGACAGCTCGCGAGCGAATCGAGGCCGGGTTTGGCTATAGCTTAATCCTAAGGCGACCATCAACCGACGGACTGCGAACGCATCTACGTCGGTCGTAGAGAACAGGCGAAGTCGAACCATTCGGGCGCAACGCCCGATCTCACCTCAAAGCAGCGTGCGCCATCTTGGTCGGCGTCGAAAATGCGCGTTATAATCCCATTAGCAGTTCTTATCAAACGAGTGGAGGCGTCCGCTGGTGACCACGCGCACCGAAACTTTCCGTCTCGCGCATCGACTCGATGAAGTCGGTTTCTCCGACATCGTGAAGATACGCAATCGCATCATGGAACTGCGCGCGCAAGGGGCGCGCGTTTTTCAATTCGAGGGCGGCGAACCTTTTCTCAACACGCCGGAACACATCAAGGAGGCGATGATGCGCGCATTGCGCGAGAACAAGACGCGCTATGCGCCTTCGTCCGGCATCCCGGAGCTTCGCGCCGCGATCGCCGAGAAGGTGCGCACGCGCAACCGCATCCCGGCTCGCGAAGAGGATGTGATCGTCTTGAACGGCGGGATGCAGGGGCTTTTCGGTGCGTTTCAATCGGTGGTCGATCCCGGGGATGAGGTGCTGGTCTTTTCGCCCTACTGGACGCCGATCAAGGATCTGATCGCGCATTGCCAAGGCGTGACGGTGCTCGTGCCAACGGCGGAAGCCAGACGCGAAGGATTTGCGGCGACGCTCGCGCGTTACGCGAGTCCACGGACGCGCGCCATCTACTACAACACGCCGCAGAACCCGACTGGCGTGGTCTTCACGCGCGCTGAAGCGGAGGAGGTCGCGCGTTTCGCCACGGAGCGCGATCTGATCGTCATCGCCGATGAAGCTTACGAAGATCTGGTCTACGACGGCGAACACGTCTCCA
>CAKZOF010000704.1 GCA_937135995.1 uncultured Pyrinomonas sp. | reverse complement strand
TATCACTGCCGTGCCGTCCGGATAGCGCGTGCCGTCGGCGACAAACGACGATGCGCGTTCGATCTCGACGCCGCCGCGCTGGAGCGTCGCGAGCAGCACTTCGGTGCGGCGCGCCCGGTCGGAGCCTGCCGGTGCTGGCGGAACGACGAAGGCGAAGAGTTCGCCCTCTTTGCGCTCGCGAATCGCCTCTTTGCCGATCTCATAGAAGCGCCGGAGCCAGCGTTCACGATTGACGGCGGCGTGGCGAAGGAGTTCGAAAGCGGCGGTCGTCATGTAGTTCGTGATGTCGCGCAGGTGCCACTCGCCGCCGGGCCAGACGACGGGAAAGTTATCCGATGGTTTTTGCGGGTCATAGCCGTCGCGCGAGCGCAACTCTTCGAACTTGATCACGAGCGGTGAAGCAAGGCGCGCCGAAGCCGTTTCCGAAAGGATGCGGGCTCCGCCGTGATAGTGCGAGTAAGCGCGCGCCGGCGTCCATGCATCGTAGCTCGAATTCCACGTGATGCCGCGAAAACCTGCGTCGAGCATTCGCCGGGCGATGAAGAGGCCGAGTTCGGTGTAGCCTTCGACGATTTGCCGCGGAACGTTGGGCTCGACCGGCGCCATGTACGGCGGAAGAAACAACCGCGAGCCGTACGGGCCTTGTTGATGTATGTCGTGCACGATCTGCGGATGCCAGACGTTGTGTATCCGGTCGACGGTGAGGCGCGTTTCGACTTGCGTGAACGCGTACCAATCGCGGTTGTTATCGTGCCCGGTGTATTTGTGGTAGAGGATGGGCGGGTTGGTGCCTTCGTATGGTGTGCCGAGCGTGCGATCGTACCAGTCCTTCACGATGTCGACGCCATCGGGATTGAGCGAGGGGACGAGCAAGACGATCGTGTTGCGCAGCGTTTCGCGGATCTCCGGTTCGTTCGAAGCGGCGAGGCGATGGGCGATCAACATGCTCGAAAGGTATGAGCCGACTTCCGTCGAGTGAATGGCGCACGTGATGAGTACAATGGTTCGCCCACGCTTGATCAATTCTTCGGCGGCGCGGTCGCGCGTCCGGTCATCGCGCCCGAGAAGACGCGGGTCGGCCAGCTGCTGTTGGATTTGGCGGAACTCATCGAGTCGCGCCAAGTTCTCCGGTGCGCTGATGGTCGCCATCACGAAGGGCTGGCCCATCGTCGATTTGCCGAGTTCTTC
>CAKZOF010000703.1 GCA_937135995.1 uncultured Pyrinomonas sp. | reverse complement strand
GTTGCGGGCAAAGTCAGTTCCTGAACCCGCAGTTGCAAGCATTCCATCAAGCTCAAACCTGCACCAGACATCAACGACGCCATCAGCCACTTGTCGCCTTCTCCTTCGCTCAGACTAAGATGCGCGCTGAGCACCTGGTGAATCACCGACGCACTCTCCGGATCCGGCTTCACGCGGATCGCTCGACGGTCAAATGATGATGAAGATGTCCTCACCATACTTCCAGCCCAGATTCTCCTCTAGAGAGGAAAGATCGGCATTGGGGTAATCATATTCATGATGGAAGATCAATGTACGACCTAAAAGAAAGGAGTATTCGAGCCGCGAGTCGGTGCAAGTATAGCTTCTTTCCAACTCAAACTGACGCTCAACCACATCGGCAAAGCGGAGTTTCGATGCATCATGGACCGATGTATAGGAATCTATTTCACTATTGACTAGCTCTATTAAGTAGATCCCCCGAGAGTCCTTATAAAGATAGAGCCCTGCCTCAAACCTTACATCGGAGGCTGGCGAATAGCACAACCAATCCTCTAAAATGTCACTCACGTAGAACACCTCTTCGCCGTAACGCTCCAAGAATTTCTTCCTTTCTGAAAGACTCATTCCATTTAATAGGACGGTGATTTCGTCTTCCTCTTCGACATCATCATCATCATAGTACTCTTCGACGTCATCATCATCATCGCCGCTCTCTTCGACCTCGCTTCTTCCCTCTAATGGCGAGAGATCGCCCCTGTCAGGGAGGCACGGCTCGCCCAGTCGCCGCCCGTGTCTCAGCGCGGGGTAATACTCGATCAACGTCTCGCGGTCGGCTTCGCTTAGCTGCTCGTAGATCGTACCTACCCGCTCCCATGCTTCGGCCAACTTGTGCGCCGGCTCCCAAGCTTCTGCTGGGATCTCGATACCGCGCTTGAGTCCGTACAGGATGACGTCGCACTGCATCTGCATGGTTATTTCCCGAAGTTGTTCCTGCACGCCGTCGGGCAACGACCTGATGAACTCGGGGTCGTTGACTACGTAATTTACGCCCGCTTCGTGATAATTGTAGTCGTACATCGCTCGATTCCTCCTTCGTTGTGTTTTAGGTTCGGTTGACCTCTTTAAAGAGTCGCTCCGTCTTCCTCCTGTTGCTCGTTCGAACTGCCTGGTGGCACTCGATCGAGCTGCTGCTCCCACACAAGCCAATGCCGCCGCTTTTAGGTCTCCACCTCCGGGTCGTACTCCTCTTCCCTTAACCCGAACGTCCACGCCACTGCCTGCCGCGCCCGCTCCATGTTGGGCGGCACGCTCAAAAAGTACTCCCGTCGTCTCCCATCCGCCTCCGCCGTCGCGTTCCGCACGCGGACCACTGTAATTATCTCTCCGCCAGCGGTCCGCCGCCGATAGAGCGCCCCAAACCGATCCTCGTCGACCAACTCCGCCCCCGACTCGCGCACGTACCGCTCCAACCCGAACAACTCCAGCTTGATGCTCCGCATCTCGGCGTTGCGCTCCTTTTCGATGTCTTCGACGCGCAGCTTGTCGCGCTCTTCGATCAACTGTGGTGGTACTTTGATGCCGCGCACCGAGTAGCACCGCCACCCATCCGCGTAAGCTATCGCCGGACCGTTCACCGCATGCAACCTGTTCCGTTCATCGAGTCGTAGCATCATAGGTCGCTCCGAGACGAAGCAGACCTCGGACGTCGGCAAAAACCAACTCGCCTGCTGCGCCAGCTCGATGAGCGCCGAGATCGTCCCGCCTCGCGTCCGAGACAGATGCTGATAGTAGTTGCACTCCGCTAGATGTTTGATGTCATGATTGCCGAACCAGCACAGAGCAAGCAGCGCCAGCACGCAGTGACGCACTGTGCGCGGTTTGTACTCATCATTGCGAACAAAGTGGCTGCAACCGATGAGCGAAAGGCCTCTTTCGATCTTGAGATCGGTGCTTTCTGAAACGAGTTCGTCGCGCAACTTGCGGGCCAGAAAATTGCCGACCATCGCCGCTGGACGCGCCGCTTCGTTCGCTGCTCGCTCCAGTTCTGTGGTCCAAGCAGGCTTGCCTGCTCTCTCCCACAAGAGTGTGCTGTCCTTCTCGATGGCAGAATACAAAGCTTCGCTCAACTCACGGTCGCCGTGGTTCATTCGTTCGCGCGCGCCAACGTACTCCAAGTAGGCGTGGATCATCTCGCGCGGCGACCGACACCAGACGATCTTCGCTGGCGCGCTGAGCGATAGACCTTCGTAAAGCTGACCGATCGCCTCCTCTGCGCGCAGACGGTCACCACCGCCGCACGCCAGTCCTACCTGCCGCCATCGCGCTTGCCACTCCTCCAAGCTGAACCCCACTTCCGCGCGCCCATCGCTGGCGCTGCCCTTCGCTTTACGACCTTGCCCCTTTTTGCTCTTATCGCTTTTCGCCATCTGCCGCGTCCTCCTTTCTTTGCAGCTTTGGGGTTCGTTCTTCGTGCGCCCCACTCTCAGTCTCTGACTTCGCGCACCCGATCGGGCCAGTACTCGCGCTGCCGTACCACTCGGTATGCCCCACCTGGTAGCTCCAGCGCCTCATGCTCCTCGTGCTCGATCCGCAAACCACGCTCGCTCACTACCAACAGCGTCCCATCAGCAAGCCGATACGCCTCCACCTCATCGCTGTTGGCCACCACGTGCGCGTGCCCGCTCGCCTCGCCACGCGCGAGTACCAAGGGACGACCGGAAACCTCGACCCGCTCCGCCCGTGCCGGCAATTCTTCCACCGCCATTAACAACACATCCCCTTGTCGATAGCTGCGAACCTTGCCACTCTTTACTCTTTTGCTCATCTTCGTCCATCTCCTTTCAACAGGTCGTTTTGCAGGAACGGGCCGTGGTGGCCCACAAAGCAGAAGCCATTGGTCGCATCAGGACCGGTGGCTCGCAGCATCTTGCACGGCTCGGTTGCCGGAGTGGGCCGGAAAGGCTCATCTCGTTCCTGATGCGACGGAGAATATAGCACGTTTGTTTCAGGGATGCAACAACTTTTTTCTCACAAGACAAAGGGCGTCGCGCGAACGGAAAAGGCTCAACCGGCCCGAACCGGACCGCTGCAAGACAGCAAGTCCCGTATCGGTTCAAAGTGGCTGCCGCTACGGTAGCCCATCGTTTGCAGACTAGCGTCGAAGCGCGCTCTACCGCCCGCGACAGAAGATGCTGGCGCTGCCGCCTTGCTGAGCCAGCGCAACGAACGTGCGCGCTCTCTGACGAAGAGAGTCGTAGCCCGAAATCCGAGAGTTACGAGAGTCGCCTGCCGATGCGATCAAGCTTCCTTTTCGAGCGCAGGGCGAGCACATCATTCGACACGCACCTGAATCGTCGTGCGAGAGTGTTCTCAGGCGCACAGGAACGAGCCGTTCGGCGAGGCTCTTGCCGAAGAGCTGCTTGGATCATCGCGCGATGGGTAAAGAAGAAAACTTGCTCAACGAAACAAGGGGCCCTTGCCGAAGAGATGCCTGGATCATCGCGCGAGAGCTTTTTCAGGCGCGCAAGGCGAGGCCGAAATGGTTGAAACCGATCACGCCTCTTTTCAACAGCGACCGAATGGCACGCGCGATCTGTTGCCGCCAGATCGGCCTGGTGCGGTCGGCGCCGAACAGCGCGCGCACTTCGTTGACCAACTCGTCTTGCGCGAGTTCCGGCATAGTCTGCAAGATCAGGATGACCGCTTGTTCGATCTCTTCCGGCGCGATGAGTTCCGCCGAGACGCGCGTCCCACTGCGCACGCGCGGGCGGATCACGCTGCCCGGTTTGTAGACGAACTCGCCGCGCACTTCCACCAACTGCTGGCGGCGCATCCGCCGAATCGTCTCGGTGATTCTGGCCTTGATGCGACTGCCCAATTTGACGCCGAAGAACGAAGCGACCCGCGCCGCCGCCTCGTCCAAGTGAATCGGCGATTCGATGTTCACGACATGCTGGACCAAACTGGCTAACAACTCTTCGGGCGTTTCGAGTGGGCTCCGCGGCAGCGTTGCGTCCGGCGGCGGAGCAACGCGGTATGTCTCGACCATGAGGCGGGCGTGCCCATCTGTGCAGCGCGCGACGCGCGGAGCGTTCTGGACCAGCGCAACGCTTCCATCGCCAAACTCGTCCGACGGCGCGCGGAGAGGAGTTCTTCTTGGCGGCACTGCCTCAATGCGAGGCTGACGCTCTTCCTCTTCGAGTTTGAGGCGCTGGCGCGACGCTTCGATCGATGCCAACAGCCGTTCGATCTGCTGGGCGCGATTCTTAAACCAATCGGTGGACCAGACGCGATGGATCTCCCAACCGCGCGTCTCCAGCACCTGCTGGCGCAGCCGATCGCGATCGCGTGCCGTCTGTGCCGAACCATAGGTAGGACCGTCGCACTCGATGCCGCAAATGAAACGTCCCGGCACTTCGCCGTCGAGCACGCCGAAGTCTATGGAGTTCCCGCTCTCGCCGACTCGCGGGACGAGGCGACCGCCGAGCGGCTCGAGGAACTCGAAGACTCCTTCAAGCTCTACCGCTGCCATACGATCCTGAATTGCGCGAACACCTGCCCGAAAGGCCTCAACCCGGCCAAGGCGATCGCCGAGATCAAGAAACTGGTAGTGGAAAAGCACCTCTGATGTTCGCCGTTTTCGGGTCTTGCCCGAACCCCCGGTTCGCGACTAACATTTTCGTCATAAAGAGGCGTAAGCCCGCACACGCAGGTCCGATCTGACAAGGAGGCTTCGGCCTCCTTTCTTTTTCAGACCTGCGCCGGGGTGACGGCCGTGCGCACCAAAGCCTGCAGCGTGTC
>CAKZOF010000702.1 GCA_937135995.1 uncultured Pyrinomonas sp. | reverse complement strand
GCCGGACCGTCGGCAGATTCAGATCGATCGAACGAACGCGGATGCCCGTAATTCTCACCGTCTAGTGCTGTTTCCGAATGTCGTTCTCGTGTTCGCTCCAACGTAGCGGAGACACGCCTGAATATAACCGAACTCGAACTTTCAAAGCAAGGTCGTGGGCCAGCGACTGGCGCTTTGCCGGCACACACACCGCCGTCGGATCTCTTTCAGGCGTCGATCTTGGAAGCCACCGTGTGCATGGTGTCAACGATGAGCACGGCGATCGGCGGATAAAAGATCAGGTCGGGACGTAAACGCTGATCGAAGAAGAAAGCCATGTCGCTGACGATGTAGTAAGTGTACTCTCCGACGATCAATCCAGCAGCCAAACTGACAACGTAACCGACGATCAAAAAGGCTGATGCAACGGCGCGGCTGAAAGGTTTCCTTTCCGGCTCGACCTGCATGAGCGAAGCCTGAATCGGCGTCGGACGGTAGGTGTAGTAAGCGAAGCACGTTCGCAACCGCGCCGCCAAGTGCCAGACGCCGATGACGAACAACGTCAGCAAGATCGCTCGCCCGAACAGGTCTAGACTCTCCCACAAGCGCGGTTTGAGCATGGCGACGAAGAAGGTCGAAAGAAAGAGCGTCACCGTCGTGAAGACCGCCTGCGCACGCATGAACGCCTCTCGCCGCTCAGCTTCCAACCACCTTTCGACGGCTCGATCCCAACGCGCCTGTACCGCTGCGCGCCGCATTCGCTGCGCGTGCGGATTGTTCGAGTCAAAGACCGATCCGCCGCGCATGATCCGGTTCCACTGTGCATCGTAACGCGCCCGTTCACGCGGGTTGCTCAGCGTGCGATAGGCAAGCGCGATCAAGGCGAACTCGCGCGCCGCCTGCTCCGATCCGCCGTTGAGATCGGGGTGGCGCTTACGAGCTAGGCGACGGTAAGCGGATTTGATCTCTGCCGCTGTCGCCGTGCGCTTGACGCCCAAAATCGCGTAGTAGTCGATCATGCGCGGCTCTTTGTCGTCAGGAGGTCTGATGGGCCGTCTGGCGCGTCGCGCCCGGCCCTAGGCCGCCAGTTGTAATCATACAACATTTTGGGCGGAGTAGTCCGCCCAAAATCAACGTCCTCTTCTGCGGTAGGTCTGAAAGGAGGGTCTGTGGTGAGGTGAGCACAGAGGCGGAGCGCAATGCCTCTCCTTGAGGCTCACGGGGTGAGGACTACTTAATTAATCCGCACCCTGTGCTCGCAAACCATCTTGAGCAAAGGGCGTGCCGCTCTTCGAGCCAGCCCGTCCACTCGCACAACGCGCTGAAAAATCGAGCTTTTTCTCACCAACGGACTTTGGGCGCGCTTCTGCCGACGGTGGCTGGCGTCAACAAGAGTGAACAACTCGCACGACAGTTGATGACAAAAGTGGACAGAGCGGCTGGCCTTCGGATTCAAGCTGTGCCCGAACGGA
>CAKZOF010000701.1 GCA_937135995.1 uncultured Pyrinomonas sp. | reverse complement strand
GCGAGCGCCAAGATGCGGCCTTCTTCCCGTCGTTGCGCGAGTACGCGGTGCACTACGGCCTCAACTTGAATAGGCTGGAGCGCACGGCTCCCGATTCGATCGTGATGCATCCGGGACCGATCAATCGTGGCATCGAGATCGCGTCGGAAGTCGCTGATGGATCGCGGTCGCTCATTCTCGACCAAGTCGCCAACGGGCTCGCCGTGCGCATGGCCGTGCTCTACCTTCTGCTCGGTGGCGGCGTCTCGTCGTCGAGCCAGACCGTCTCGGCGTTGGCCGATGAACGGCGCGCGTGAATAAAGTCGAGCGGCGCGCCAAAGCTTCGCGCTGTTGTCGAAAAGCAGCGTTGAAGCGGCGCCCGCTGATCTTTGGTCGAAAACGGGCGCAAGAAGCTCGTCGAAGTTGCATGCTCCTGCGCTCTGCTTGATGGCTTCCCGATGAAACTGCTGATCGCCAACGGTTACTTGATCGATCCGGCGCAAGGGATCAACGCCGGAAAGAACGTCTTGATCGAAGACGGGCGCGTCGTCGGCGTGATGAGCTATTCCGATCCGGCGCCGGAGGATGCGGCCTTGTTCGATGCCACGGGATTGATCGTCGCGCCCGGCTTCATCGATCTCCACGTGCATTTGCGCGAGCCGGGCCAAGAGTACAAGGAGACGATCGCCACGGGCGCTGCCGCCGCGGTGGCCGGCGGCTGGACCAGCATCTGCGCCATGCCCAACACCGATCCGGTCAACGACAACGCCGCCGTCACGCGCTTCATCATCGAGCAGGCGGCGCGCGCCGGTTTTGCCAACGTCTTTCCGATCGGCGCGATCACCAAGGGGTCGCGCGGCGAAGAATTGGCCGAAATGGGCGAGATGCGCGAGGCGGGCATCGTCGCCGTCTCCGACGACGGGCGTCCCGTCCCTTCGGCCGGGATGATGCGCCGGGCGATGGAATACGCGCGCGGGTTCGACCTGCCGGTGGTGGACCACTGCGAGGACCGATCGCTGGCCGCTGGCGGCGTGATGCACGAAGGGGTTTGGTCCTTACGCTTAGGATTGCGCGGCATTCCCGCACTGGCCGAAGAGTTGGATGCGTGGCGCGATTGCGCTCTAGCTGAACTGACAGGGGCGCGCGTGCACATCGCGCACGCTTCGACGCGCGGGGCCATCGAAGCCGTGCGGCGCGCCAAAGAACGCGGAGCGGCAGTGACGTGTGAGGTGACGCCGCACCATTTCACGTTGACGGACGAGGCCGTGGATGGTTACGACACGAACACCAAGATGAATCCGCCGCTGCGCAGCCGCGACCACCTCGAAGCCGTGCTCGAGGGGTTACGCGACGGCACCGTGGATGCCATCGCCACCGACCATGCGCCGCACCATACGGACGAAAAAGCGTTGGAGTTCGA
>CAKZOF010000700.1 GCA_937135995.1 uncultured Pyrinomonas sp. | reverse complement strand
CCACGGTCTCCGCCGCGATCACCGCCTCCTCGCGCACGTTGCAGAAGAGTCCGATCTTGGCGCGCAGATCTTTGGGCAGCGGATGGTCCGAGCGACAGAGAAGGATGTCCGGCTGGATGCCGATCTCGCGCAGATCGCGCACCGAGTGTTGTGTCGGTTTGGTCTTGAGTTCGCCCGAGGCGGCGATGTACGGAACGAGCGTCAGATGGACGTAGAGCGTGTTTTCGCGCCCCTCTTCGAGACCCATTTGACGGATCGCTTCGAGAAAGGGCAAGCTTTCGATGTCGCCCACGGTGCCGCCGATCTCTACGATCACGGCGTCGGCGCCGCTCTCGTCGGCAACGGCGCGCACGGCCCGTTTGATCTCGTCGGTGATGTGCGGAATCACTTGAATCGTCTTGCCGAGGAAATCGCCGCGTCGCTCTTTTTCAATGACCGAGAGGTAGATCCTACCGGTGGTCCAGTTGTTCGCCCGCGCCAATCGCGCGTTGGTGAATCGCTCGTAGTGGCCGAGATCGAGGTCCGTCTCAGCCCCGTCATCGGTGACGAAGACCTCGCCGTGCTGAAACGGCGACATCGTTCCCGGATCGACGTTGATGTAAGGATCGAACTTCATCAGCGCGACGCGCAACGCCCGCGCTTCGAGCAGACACCCGATCGACGCCGCCGCCAATCCTTTGCCAAGGCTGGAAACAACTCCGCCTGTGACGAAAATGTATTTCGGCATCTCCTCCTCCAGTTCGTTCCAATCCCGCGGGATCGCCCTCAGACCGTCGCGCCATCGGGGTGGCAGCGTTCGACCGAAGAGCGCGATTCATCGCCGCCCGCCAACGCCCGCACGCGCGCCAGGTCTTCCAGCGTATCGACGCCGATGGCCGACGATTCCACCTCGACCACGGCGATCTTGGCACCCATCTCGAGCGCGCGCAGTTGTTCGAGCGATTCCAGCAGTTCGAGCGGCGATGGCCGCTCGTGCGCAAACTCCAGCAAGAACTCGCGCCGGTAGACGTACAACCCAACGTGTTTGCGAAACGCAGTCAGTAGCTGCGGTTCGGCCTCCACCGCCGCCATCAGCGAACCGTGCTGCTGAACGCTGTCGCGCGGCAACGGCACGGGCGCACGTGAGAAGTAAAGGGCGCGCCCCCGTCCATCCACGACGACTTTGACGACGTGCGGGCTAAACAGGTCTGTCACCGTCGTGATCTTCTCGCAACATGTGGCGACCGAGGCGGCTTCGTCTTCGCACAGAGTCTCGATCGTCCGTTCGATCACCCGCGGCGAAATGAGCGGTTCGTCGCCCTGCACATTGACGATCAAATCGACATCATCGAGTTCGGCGGCGACCTCGGCGATTCGGTCGCTGCCGCTGCGGTGATCGGTGCGCGTCATCACCGCTTCGAATCCGGCCGCGCGCACCGCATCGCACACGCGCGCATCATCCGTGGCAACGATGACGCGCCCGACGTTGCGCGCCTGCGCGGCGCGCGTCGCCACGTGCACGACCATAGGCCGATCGGCGATCTCGAGCAGCGGTTTTCCGGGAAGTCGCGTCGAGTGGTAGCGCGCAGGGATGATGACGCAAACGCGCGCGCGCGGCGCTTTGAAGCGTTCGCCGTCAACCGAAAGCTCCGTGCGATCCACGGGATTTCACGATAAACCGACGCACGGTTGCCTGTCAAACCGCAAACGACTGGCGTCGCTGCGTGTGCTTTCGCCACGCGCTCGATTTCGCCCGTTGTTGCGTCAACGAGCAGGCGACCGACGATGGTCGCCGATCCGAACGAGAAGAGGCTCGTGAATCCCAGACGAAACGGCAAACAACCGGCGTTGGCAAACTGTGGCGAGCAAAGAGCGCCGAGCTGGTCTCCATCACCGAGCTGCGCTGCTCGATGGTTCACAACACAAGGGCGTTGCGCTTTGCCGGTCGTCGTGCGTTCAGAGCATCCCGACCAGTGTGTTTGACAGCGCGCGGAGCGCGCGTCTAACATGCCCTCTCGGAGTCTGGCGCGTTCTCTAGCGCCGCGTAGCTGAATCGAAGGGGGATGGATGCCGCTCGGCATAACTGAACAGATCATCGATCTTGTCGGTCGAACGCCGCTTCTTCATCTCGCACGCTTCGCCAAACCGCCGCTCGCCTCGATCTACGCCAAGCTCGAATACTTCAATCCCGGAGGATCGGTCAAAGATCGCGCCGCGCTCGGCATGATCTTGGACGCCGAAGAGCGTGGCGTCCTTCGGCCAGGCGCAACCATCATCGAACCGACCGCTGGCAACACCGGCATCGGGCTAGCGCTCATCGGCGTGGCACGGGGCTACCGCGTCATCCTTTGCGTGCCTGAAGGATACTCGCGCGAGAAGATGAAGGTCATGGAGGCTCTCGGTGGCCAGATCGAGTACGTCTCCAAAGAAGAAGGCATGAAGGGCGCCATCG
>CAKZOF010000699.1 GCA_937135995.1 uncultured Pyrinomonas sp. | reverse complement strand
CAATCCTGCTCGGCGTTGGTCGACCAGTTGGAGCAACCGATCACGCTCGAACCGATGTCGAAGTTTCCGAACGTGCGCGATCTCGTCGTCGATCGCTCCGAGATGTTCGCGCACTTGAAGCGCGTCAAGGCGTGGATCGAAATCGACGGCACGTACGATCTCGGCCCGGGTCCGCGCATGTCGCAAGAAGAGGTCGATGAGCGTTACGCCTATTCGCGGTGCATGACGTGCGGTTGCTGTTTAGAAGCCTGCCCGCAGTACGGCGACGGCAACTACATCGGCCCGCAAGCGATCGCGCAGGTCCGCCTGATGAACATGCACCCGACGGGCAAGATGACGCGCGACGAGCGGCTGCAAGCCCTGATGGAAGAGGACGGCATTCACAAGTGCGGCGACGCGCAGAACTGCGTGCGCGTCTGCCCGATGAAACTGCCGCTGACCAAAGCGATCTACGAGGAGAACCGCGAGACGACGCTGCAAGGGCTATTCGGCTGGCTGCGGCGTTGAAACGCAAAGGCCGTCGAAGTGGGTCAGGGCCTCGTGATCGTAGGTGGCCAATCCGGCAGTTTCCGCCAATTGCTGGTGAAGCACAAGAGCCACCATCGTGGAAGGCTTTGGAAGCGGAAAGCGCAAACGCTGGGAAGCTCATCGAGCGGGACGGTTTCCGTCGTCCTCGAAGCGGATCCTCCCTACGCACTCAAATCAGCGAAGGCTTGGAGACGTGAGCATGGGCTTCCCTCTCCCTTCGCACATAATGCGAATGGGCCACCGTGTGGGACGCATGCTGTTTCTCCTTCGCGCGGCTGCGTTCGGCGATAGGCGATAAGGAGGTGCGCACGGGACACATGCCGTTGATGCAGTCCCGCGCGTCGTTGCGGGCCCTCGCTCGACGGCCTGCACATCATGACGATGGTTCGCCACGACGCAACGTTGATGGACATCGCACTGCAGCGTGTTTTGCGCCTCCGCCGTCCAGATAGGCGCGGGCAACCGCCACCGAAAGCATGCGGCGGGCAACGCCTTCGACAAGTGAACTTGCCAACGGCAAGACGTCTCCGGTACAATTCGTGGTTCGACGCTTGGGCGAAGAAGCAAACTTCGTCGACGAATGAGTCACTTGTGAGTCACTTGCGGCGGCTATAGTTCAGCTGGTTAGAACGCTTGACTGTGGATCAAGAGGTCGCGGGTTCGAGTCCCGCTAGCCGCCCCAACCAATCATCCGCGCCCCGACATCCCGAGAAAAGCCTAGGCTGGCAAGAGCGCTTTCGCCGCCGCTTTTTCCCTCGCCGCGAACATCTACCTTTCGATCGAGAGTTTCGCCCCTATGATGTCGCCCCGGCAGCACGCGCCTCGCTTTCATCGCGCTCCTGCGGCCACCTCGTCTTTCTCCCACGCAGAGAACCCGCCTTCTAAATCGATCAAATCGCGCATTCCGCGCGCGCTCAACAGACCGACAGCGAGCGCCGAGCGCGCGCCCGTCTGGCAGTGGACCAATAACGGGCGATCCGCCGGTAAATTCGCCTCTCCCTTGATCAACTCCGCCAGCGGAACGTGCAGGCTGCCCGGGATGTGGCCGCGGGCGCGTTCATCCGGGCGACGCACATCGAGCACGTGCACCTCGCCTTTCGCGATCAACTCTCTGGCTCGATCAACCCCGAGGCGCGCAACCGTTTTCAACTCCAGCCCCGAAGCGCGCCATTCGTCGAGCACCGTCGGCGTCCAGAAGCCCTCCACGCAGTCCAATCCGATCAAACGCAGATCTTTCACCGCTCGCTCCGCCGCATCCTCGCCAATGATCAATCCGATCGGACGATCGTAAGGCAGCAACCAACCGGCCCATGCGACGAAAGAACGGTTGAACGGAAGGTTGATCGTCCCAGGGATGTGACCGCGCGCATAGTCTTCGGCTCGACGCGCATCGACCACCACCCACTGGCCCAGCACCGCCCGCAGGCGTTGTAGATCGAGCTTGCCGATCGGCCCAAGGCTTGCTACCAGCGGTGGTCCATGCTTGTTCACACGCTTCATCACGGCGAAATAGGGCGGCGACTCCGGCTGACCCTCCAGTACGGCGCGGATGAACTCGTCTTCGTCTTGTATTTGAAAGGCCCAATTGAAGCGACGTTCGTAACCGAGCGTGGTTTGCGGCATGGCTCCGAGCGCACGACCACAGGCGCTGCCAGCGCCATGACCAGGCCAAACCTGTACGTAGTCCGGCAAAGACGCGAGCCGCTTCAAAGAACGAAAGAGGAAGCGCGCCCCTGCTTCAGCTGCGCCGCCGATGCCAACGGCGCGCTCCAACAAGTCCGGACGCCCGACGTCGCCCACAAACAGAAGGTCTCCCGTGAAGATGCCGACCGGTTCCGGCGCGCGCGCGTGATCGATCAAGACCAAGGACAAGTGTTCCGGCGTGTGCCCCGGCGTGTGCAGCGCGCGGAACTCAAGCTTGCCGATGGTGAACGAAGAGCCATCCACGAGCAACTCCGCGCCCGCTTCCGCCGCATAATCGTACCGCCAGTCGGCTGGCCCAGCCCCAGACAGTAACAAACGCGCTCCAGTGAGAGTCGCTAGCTCCCGGGCGCCGGAGACGAAATCGGCATGAATGTGCGTTTCGGTCACCGCCACGAGACGAAAACCGTGCTCGGCGGCGAGGCGCTGGTACTGCTCGACATCGCGGTTCGGATCGATGACCACCGCTTCGCCCGTCGCTTGACAACCGACGAAATAGCTCGCCTGCGCGAGCGGTTCGTTGTATAGCTCCCTGAAGAACATCTTCTCAATCTCCTTCCTTAACGTAGCGTCCGCTAGACCATCTTGAAGATCCCGCTCAAGCGCCGAAGAGCGCTTGGCAGTTCTTCGCAAAGAGCAGCAAAGCAATCGCTATCATGAAAGCGATGAACCAGAGTCGCAACCTGTCCGCAGAAACACGAGGCGATAATTTGGCTCCCAACATCATTCCGCCCGCTGCACATAGAGATACAAACGTTGCGAGAACCGGATCGAAACCGCCGTGCGATAGGTGCCCGAGCAAACCGGCAAAGCTGTTGATGGCGATCACCAAAAGCGACGTACCTACGGCTTCATGCATGGCAAGCGATCCGAATAGGACCAAAGCCGGAACGATCAAAAAGCCACCACCGACCCCCAGAAAGCCGGTCAACACGCCGGTAAAAGCGCCAGCGGCACCGGCTTTGAGCGGATGGTCACGCCCCCCTCGATCATCTAGCGCCCGAGATGAGCGAGTCAACATCAAAATAGCGACCGCCATCATGAGAACCGCAAACAGGACCAACAACGCGGCAGGCGAAATCGCATAGGTCAAACGCGCGCCCAAGGGCGCGAAGACAGCCCCAGCGAGACCGAAGAACAAACCCGTCTTCCACACAACGTGACCGCGCCGCGCGTGAAGCATCGTGCCGATGAAACTCGTCAGCCCCACCACAGCCAGCGACATGCCGATCGCTTGACGCGCGTCAACGCCAAGCACGTAGATCAAAACCGGGACGGTGATGATCGATCCGCCGCCGCCCAACAATCCAAGCGAGCCACCGATCGCAAAACTCAACAGCAGGCCGAACGCGAGCTTGAACATTCGCCCTCCGTCGAACGTGGCGCACGATTCCACGGCATGCGCGCCAGCAACATCGCCATTCCGCACGTGTCCGTTAGCGCCGCAAAAACCAACCCGGCGCCGACCAGCGCTGCCAACCAAACGAAAGGCTGAGCGATCAGCACGCTTGCCAGCGCCCCAACAAGAACCAATGAACCGGCGACGAGGCGCACTTGCCTTTCGAGCGACCATGGGCGCGCACCGTGGCTTTCGGTCGGCAGTCTGCGCTCCTCCCACGCAACCATCCCGCCGCGAACCACCCGCACGTCAGCGAAACCGAGCGCCAGCAGCCGCCGTTGTGCTTCGGTCGCGCGACGCCCTGTGCGGCAGATGACGAAAATCGGGTGCGTTCGATCCAACTCCGCCGCGCGGCGCTCCAGCTCGCGCAGAGGGATGAGCCGCGCGCCACGAATGTGGCCCGCAGCGTATTCCGGGTATTCACGGACGTCGATCAGTTGACACTCACCGCTAGCCAGTGCCTCGTTCAATTCACCTACGTCGCAGAAGCCATTGCCGCCGTTCGTGTCCGGTCTCCCGGCGACGAAAGCATGATTTGCGTCGTGCATCGGTCGATCTCCTTTTTTATCAATTTATAACCAAATAGGAATATAGTCGATTCTATTTGAGTTGTCAATGGCCATCTCGTTGCTGCTGATTGCTTCCCCGTAGCTCGTCCGGGTATAATTCTGGCGAGAGCGACAATGAAACCTCATTTCCTTTCCGACGAAGCGCTTGAAATGATCGCAGCGCGCTTTCGCTGTCTCGGCGAACCTATGCGCCTGAGAATCTTGCGAGCGCTCCAGAGTGGCGAAGAGAAATCGGTCGGGCAGTTGGTCGATGAACTCGGCGCGACCCAAGCCAACATCAGCAAACATTTAAAAGTGCTCGTCGACGCCGGCATTTTGGCTCGTCGTCCGCAAAGCACTGCTGTTTACTACCGCATCGTCGCGCCGGAGATCTACGAGCTATGCCGGATCGTCTGTGACAGCATGGCCGAGCAGATTTCAACTCAAGCTGCACGCTTAGGGCTGCGCGTCTCCGCACCACGTCGGACGCGCTCGCGCAGAGTCGCAAGGCAACTTTCATGAAGGCTTCAGTTAACCATTTTCTTCTCTGATGCGAGATCAGCGTCCCGGTCGCGGACTACTTTTTGCTTTCGGGACCGGGAAATCGTAGCAGCGGTCGGTTCCCATATAACCAAGGCAAGACGCTCTCGATGCAAGGCTTTTGTGGGCAGTCGGGCGTTGCGGGCTCCGACTGCCCATTCGTCAGTGAAGATCAGGGGATCGTTTTGGTCCTAGTGTGACCCGTCACGGAGCGACCGTTATAAACCAAGCACCTTCACCAATTCCTGAACCGCAGCAGCGCTCTTTTGAAGCGCAATGCGCTCTTCGGTTGTCAAGTTGATTTCGATGATCTGCTCGATGCCGCGCGCGCCGAGCTTGACGGGCACGCCAACGAACAAGCCGTTGATGCCGTATTCGCCTTCGAGATAGACCGAACAAGGGAGGATCTTCTTTTTGTCTTTCAAGATCGCCTCGACCATCTCAACCGCCGCCGCCGACGGCGCGTAGTAGGCTGAGCCAGTCTTGAGCAACGAGACGATCTCAGCGCCGCCGTTGGCCGTCCGCTGCACTATCTGATCGATCTTCTCCTTCGGCAGAAGTTCGGTGATGGGAATGCCGGCGACCGTTGAGTAGCGCGGCAGCGGAACCATAGTGTCGCCGTGACCGCCAAGCACGAAAGCCGTGACGTTCTCGACCGAAACATCCAGCGCTTCGGCGATGAAGGCGCGCATGCGCGCCGAATCGAGCACGCCCGCCATGCCGATCACCCTCTGTTTGGGGAAACCGGACCGGCGCAACGCCACTTGGCACATCGCATCGAGCGGATTTGAAACGACAATTAGAATTGACTCAGGCGACCGCTTGACAACCTCTTCCACGACCTTCGTTACGATATCAGCATTGGTTTTCAAGAGGTCGTCTCGGCTCATGCCCGGTTTGCGCGGCAGCCCGGC
>CAKZOF010000698.1 GCA_937135995.1 uncultured Pyrinomonas sp. | reverse complement strand
GTCAGCGATCACGCTTGCTGCGGCGAAGAGCACAAGCGCCCCGAAGATCTGTGGGGGAGCCTGCCTGGTTTCGCCGGCTCATCGCTGCTCTACCCGGTGCTCATCAGCGAAGGGTGTCACAAACGCGGCCTTTCGCCGACGCGCGTCGCCGAGCTGGCGAGCGCCAACCCAGCGCGCATCTTCGGGCTTCATCCGCGCAAAGGTTGCATCGCGGTCGGAGCCGATGCCGATTTCGCCGTCATCGACATGGAAGCCGAATACCCCGTGACGGTGGAGCGCTGCTTGTCGGCCCAAGACCACACGCCGTTCGACGGCTACTGGCTACAAGGGTGGCCGACGCACACCATCGTGCGCGGGCAGGTGGTCTTCGTCGAGGGGCGAGTGGAGGGCAAACCGCAGGGCGAATTCATCCGGCGGCCCGCCTCGCTGTCCGGCGAAGAAACGACGTCAGCCGCCGAGCGCGCCGAATCCGCAACCACGGACTGAAATTGCGCCGATTTCGCCCCGCGCCAAGCGCACGTGGCGACCGCAACCGTCGCTCAACTGAACGGCGCGCGATGCTCGGGGATCTTGGATGGCTGGGAGCAGAAGATGATCTCTGGCGAGCGCAAGTTCCTTCACGGCTGGATCATCGTCGCCATCTCCACGCTGGCGATGATGATCAGCAACGGCCTTTCCATCGGCGGCCTCCCCGTCTTTTACCGACCGTTGCTCGACGATCTGGTGAGAACGGGTGCCGCGACGCCGCAGCTTGCGCCGAGCGTGATCGGCACGGCGGCATCGTTGACGTTTCTCACCGCGGGTCTCTTTTCGCCCGTGGCGGGCATATTGGTTGCACGCTTCAGATTGCAACTGCTGATGTGTGTTGGCTGTGTCGTACTCGGCGTGGCCCTTCTGCTCTACTCGCGCGCGACCGCACCCGCGCACGTTTATGCGGCTCACGTCATGTTCGGCCTTTCGCTCGGGTTCGTCGGTCTGTTGATCAACACAGTGCTCATCTCGAACTGGTTCCGCCGCCGTCGCGGAACGGCGATGGGCATCGTGATCACGGGGACGAGTTTCGGCGGCGTGCTCGTCCCGACGATTGCCACACCGTTGATCGGGCTTTATGGCTGGCGC
This sequence comes from uncultured Pyrinomonas sp., assembly GCA_937135995.1. Classification (GTDB taxonomy): domain Bacteria; phylum Acidobacteriota; class Blastocatellia; order Pyrinomonadales; family Pyrinomonadaceae; genus Pyrinomonas. Next base: position 4,506 of record CAKZOF010000698.1, on the reverse strand, counting down.
ACGGCTGTGCTCATCGTCAGCTTGCTTGTTTGGGTCGTGCTGTTGCCGGCCGTGCTGCTCTTCGTGCGCGACCACCCGCGAGAAGTGGGACTCTCGCCCGATGGCGATCAGCTCGCGCCTGAAGACGCCACGCGCGCCGAACAACTCGCTGGCATGACGCTCAACCAAGCCTTACGCACGCCCATCTTCTGGGTCTTCGGCGCGTGCGCGGCGCTGCTCTTCTACCCGATCTTCACCACCAGCCAACAGTTCATCCTTTACCTGCAAACGCCGCGCATCGGGCTATCGCGCGAGATGGCGAGCGTGGCGCAAGCGACGCTCTTCATCACGAGCGTCGGAGGCAAGTTTCTCTTCGGCTGGTTGAGCGACCGCTTGCCGCCGGCGCGCGTCATGCTCGTCTGTTGCAGCTTGATGTTCGCCGCGACGCTGCTGCTGCTTCGTCCGACGCCGCAAACGGCTTTCCTCTTTCTCATCCCGTTTGGACTCGGTTACGGCGGAACATTCGTGCTCATTCAACTGCTGGCGGTGGAGACGTTCGGACTGCGCGACATCGGACGCATTTTGGGAACGGTGATCGTCATCGAAACCATCGGCGGTGCCACCGGAACCTATCTCACCGGCAGACTGGCGAGCGCCGCTGGCGGCGACTACGCCCTGGCCTTTTACGGCGTGATCATCGCCGCGGGCGGAGCGCTGCTGATGGCCTACGCGCTCTACAGGCTGCGCGCCGCAATGATCAAAACGCCGCTGGCACTGGCACGTTGACGTGCAAGGAGTAAGACGATGCGTCACTGGTTCGTCACCATTCATCGGACGCCAAAACGGTCCACCGTCGGCGACGACCTAGCGCGCCGAGTGCTCGCCGAGCATACGGCCTATTTCAAGCAGCTCGGACGCCAGGGGCAGTGCTTGCTCGCCGGCCCCTTCGCCGAGCAGAATGCAGACGAATTGGGCGCCGGTTTCTACGTCCTAGCCTGCACCACGGAAGAAGAGGCGCGCCAACTGGCAGACCGCGATCCGCTCGTCGAACAAGGGCTTTACGACTATCGCTTGCGCGAGTGGATCAAAGTTGTCCCTGAATGAAGCGCGATCGAGGAGGGCAAAATGCGAAGACTTTGGAGAACAGCGCTGATCCTGCTGGTAGCGACGCAAATGACGACACAGATGCGAGCCGACGGATTCGACCCAGATCTCTTCAAGAAGTTCATCGAGTTGCGCGCCGGAACGGGCGAGCCGGTCTACTGGTATTGCATCGGCGAAGTCTATTCCTACCCCGACGGGCGACTGATCGCGCGCATGGAAGGCATCGACACAGCGCGCGCGCTGCGCGACCCGAACGATCCACTGAAAGTGGTCCAACTCAACCGCAAAATCTTCATCTACCGCGACCCGCGCACCAACGAGGTCTTGCGCAAGGTCGGCGATCAGATCGTGCGCCCGATAGCCTATCCCTACCAGATGATCACTTATGAGCTGCGCGACGGGCAACTGGTCACGTGGGTTGAACAGGGCGCAGGCCGGCGTCGGCAGCGCCTCGGTCCGGGAACGGCAACGCACGCGCGCCGCATCGGCGATCGCCTTGTCTTCAGCTCGCCACTCTTCATCAATCTTGATGGCCCGCTGCGCTACGAGGCTTACGAAAACTACGATTTCTGGTACGAGCCGAACGGCGCGCATCACTTGAGTTGGAACCGTTTCGGCACGCTTCCGCCCTTCTTCGGCGGCGGGCAGGGAGTCTTTCAGCTGGTTTGTCGCCGGGTGACGCGCTACGCCGATCTTCCGGCGACTATTCGCGATTATCTCGAACGCGAGGCGCCGCTTTGGCGCGAGCCGCCCAAAGATCTGACCGAAATTCGGCGCTTGCAAAGCGACGGCGAAAGCTGAGCGGCGAAACGGTCTCGGGTCGCTTTCCCAACAGGTGTGCGCTCGACCACAAAGAATGTCGCCTGCATCGGCGGATAAACGAGAGCGCATCGGAAGTCGCCAGTTGAAAAAGATTCATGCTGGCGCGCAGAGTCACGCTCGAAGTCGAATCAAGGGAGAGTCATGCGGCGAATCTATCATTTGATCGACGGGCGCGAAGTTCCATCGCACTCCGGCAGCTATTTCGCCAGCGAAAATCCGGCGACCGGCGAGCAGTTCGCCGAGGTCGCCGCCGGCGATGAAACCGACGTTGATGCTGCGGTGAAAGCCGCTCTGCGCGCTTTTCAAGGTCCTTGGTCGAAGATTACGCCTGCCGAGCGCGGACGCTTGCTCTACCGCGTCGCCGAGTTGATCGAAGCGCGCGCCGAGGAACTGGCTGCCGCCGAGACGCTCGATTCCGGCAAACCCTTGGCGGCCAATCGTCACATTGACCTCCCCTTCTGCGTCGATTTCTGGCGTTTCTACGCTGGTGCCGCCGACAAACTCCGCACGCCTGTAGTGGCCAATGAACCGGGCGTGCACCGCTACGCCGTGCGCGAGCCGCTGGGAGTCGTCGGCGCCATCGCGCCGTGGAATTTTCCTCTGGTGATGGCCTCGCTCAAGATCGCGCCAGCGCTGGCCGCCGGCAACACGGTCGTCATCAAGATGGCCGAGCAGACGCCGCTGACCACCTCGCTGCTGGGCCAGTTGTGTCTGGAAGCGGGACTTCCCGAAGGCGTAGTCAACGTTGTGCACGGTTTCGGCGAACGGGCCGGCGCGGCGCTGGTGCGTCATCCGCAGGTGGCCAAGATCTGCTTCACTGGTTCGACCGAAGTGGGACGCTTGATCGGTCAAGAGTGTGCCCGGCAAGTGAAACCGTTCCTTCTCGAGCTGGGTGGCAAAGCGGCCAACATCATCTTCGCCGACGCCGATCTCGACCTTGCAGTGAACGGCGCGCTCCAAGCAGGCTTGGCCAACAACGGACAGTTCTGCCTCGCGGCGAGCCGTGTGCTCGTCGAAGAGCGCGTGGCCGATCGCGTGACCGAGCTTTTGATCGACAAAGCGCGCTCGATTCGCGTCGGCGAACCGCACGACCCGGCGACGCATTGCGGTCCGCTGATCAGCCGCGCTCATCTCGAACGAGTCTCCTCCTACGTTGCTTCGGGCTGTGCCGAAGGCGCTGAACTGCTGACCGGCGGCGCGCCGCCGCGCGATCTGCCGGAGAGACTTCGCCGTGGCTTTTACTTCGCGCCGACCGTCTTTGGTCGCGTCCGCCCACAGATGCGCATCGCGCGTGAGGAGATCTTCGGTCCGGTCATCGGCATCACTTCGTTCCGCACGGAAGAAGAAGCCATTGCGCTCGCCAACGGAGTGGACTACGGATTGTCGGCCTACTTTTGGACCAAGGATGCCGACCGCGTCCACAGAGTCGCTAGCGCGCTCGATGCCGGACTGGTCTTCGTCAACATGCCGCAATACATGGTGCCGCAGATGCCCGCAGGCTTGCGCAAGTCGAGCGGCTGGGGCCAGAACTTCGGTCTCGAAGCCCTGGAGAATTACACCAAGCTCAAAGGCGTTTACGTCAACTACAGCGGAAAGATCTTCCCGTGGCTGACATGACGCGCCGCAAAAGTTCTCTAAACGAGCAAGATCATCGAGGAGAGATAGTGACATGAAAGAAGCGAGAACGAACGCGGAACCGTTCCCCGTCTTCGAGAAACATCATGGCGTGTGGGAAGGAACTTACACGCGCATGGACGCACGCACGGGGCAAATACTGGATCACCACCGCAGCCGCCTGACCTGCATCAAGCGCGGCGACGAGTGGTTCCAACGCAACGAGTACATGTGGGATGACGGACGCACGGAGACGAAAGAGTTTCCGGGCGTGTTCGCCGCTGGCGCGCTTCGGTTCGACAATGAACGCTTGTGCGGCGAGGCACGCGAAGTTGACGATAAAACGATCGTGCTGCGTTGGATTTACAAAGACCGCCCGCACGAAGAGTACAGCGAAATCATCACGCTCGTTGATGACCGCCATCGGGCGCGCGTCTGGCAACATTTCGAGCACGGTCAATTCACGAAGCTGACAGTGATCGACGAACGCAAGGTAAGCGATCAGCCGATTTGAAAGATTGTCCCTCTCGGCGGAGACACTCTGCGTTCGTCGTGCCGAACGCAAGGTAAGCGGTCAGCCAAAAGGACGCATCGATTGGCGCAGAACGAGCGATCGGCCGGATTGAAGAGGCGAACCGATCGGCGCGCCGATTCAGCGAACCAATTGCGAGCGCAGGAACAGCTCGCACCTTTCGCTTTTCCGTCGAAAGAGGTCTATGTTGGCCGGAGCGCACGTCGGAGTATGCCGACCGGAAACCAGCGCGGACACGATCGTGGATGGAGTACTGCGCATCAGATCGTGCCCTGTTGGTCTAACCGCGCGATCACCTCTTGCTGCATAAGCCAGAAATGTTCACGTCCCTTGGCTCCGTCGAGCAACGTGTTCGGCGGGTAAAAACGCGCGCGCGCATAACTTTCTGCATAAAGATCGAATCGCTGCCGCGAAAGCAGGTTCATCAACCCGGGGCGGCGGCGCGCCCGACGCAG
>CAKZOF010000697.1 GCA_937135995.1 uncultured Pyrinomonas sp. | reverse complement strand
TGCCGTTTGGGACGCGGCGTGATCATGGCCAACGGCGCGACGCTTGCCGGGCACGTCGTGGTGGAAGATGGTGCGAACATCGGCGCTTATTCGGGGGTACATCAGTTCTGTCGCGTCGGACGTGAAGCTTACATCGGCGGTTATTCGGTGGTGGTCAAGGATGCCTTGCCTTTCGCCTTGACGGTTGGCAATCGGGCGCGTTGCTACGGATTGAATCTGACGGGGATGAAACGCCGTGGCTATCCGCCGGAGACGATTCGCGCGCTTGGCCATGCGTTCCATCTGCTGTTGTCGTCGCGGCTCAACACAACGCAAGCGCTCGAAGCGATGCGACGCGATGCCAGCACCTGCGTCGAAGTGCATGAACTGATCCGTTTCATCGAGACTTCGCAAAGAGGCATCACGAAATGAGCTTTGCGTCGTACGGCGAGCGCGCGAGTGTAGGAGCCGCCCGCCAGATGGGCGGCGTTCGATCCATCGAACGAGTCGGTTTTCGAGCGAGATGAGCGGCGAAGCCACAGTTCCTGAACCCGTGCGGTACGGACTGATCGCCGGCAACGGGCGCTTCCCGTTTCTCGTGATCGAAGGGGCGCGCCGCGCCGGCGTCGAACTGGCGGTGGCGGCGATTCGCGAAGAGACCGATCCACAAATCGAACGCGTCGCCGAACGTCTGACGTGGGTCGGCGTCGGTCAACTCGGCAAGCTGATTCGCTTCTTCAAATCCGAAGGCGTCGCGCGCGCCATCATGGCCGGACAGGTCAAACACGTCCAAATCTTCAGCAACGCCATCCCGGACGCAAGAATGATCAAACTGCTGTGGCGCCTGCCGCGCCGCAACACGGATGCGCTCATCGGGGCGGTGGCCGATGAACTGGCGCGCGAAGGGATCGAACTCGTCGATTCGACGCTCTTCATACGAGATCGGTTAGCCTCTGCGGGAACCATGACGCGACGCGCGCCTGATGAACGCGAGCGTGCGGACATCGAGTATGGTCTGGAGGTCGCCCGCGAGATAGCGCGCTTGGACTTGGGGCAGACCATCGTCGTGCGCGCGCGCGCCTGCGTTGCTATCGAAGCCATGGAAGGGACCGACGCCGCGATCAAACGGGCTGGCGCGCTAGCGCGTGGGCGTCTGACGGTGGTGAAAGTGGCCAAGCCGCATCAAGATATGCGGTTCGATGTGCCCGTCGTCGGGCGCGCCACGATTGAAGCGATGATCGAAGCTGGAGCGACTTGCCTCTGTCTGACGGCGGGAAAAACTTTGATGTTCGACCGCGAGGAGATGCTTGATCTAGCTGATCGACATCGCATCGCCATCGTCGGCGTTCCGCCCGTGTAAAGACCCGCGCCACCAGAGCAGCAGCCCACACAGTTGCGCCTTGCGGCGTTGCGCCTACGTGATGAGCTCTTTCGTGGGTCGTCACCTTTGCCGGGCGCTCGCAGTTGCGAACAAACTTCAAATGAAGTGTCAATTAGCACTCACATCGAATATCCTCATCGCATCGTGTCAATTAGCACTCACATCGAATATCCTCATCGCATCGGATAGCATGTTGCGAACAAGCTCCGAGTGAAGTGTCAATTGGCACCCTATCTCTTCTCGATGGCCTCGGCGGCGTCGCGGACCTAACCCCGCGGCCCTTGTTGTGCCTGCGCGGCGCGCGGATCGTAGGGCGTCGCCAGATACTGCCGGGCGATCGTTTGGGCGTTGTCGTAGTTGTCGCCCGTCTTGAGCGCGAGATTGTACTCGTTGACGGCGCGGTCGCGGTCGCCTTTGGCATCGTAGGCGTTGCCGAGCTTGATGCGCGACCAGACTTCGATCCACGACGGTTTGAGATTGCCCGAGAGCGCCGCACGGAAGTTTTCGATGGCGCGATCGTAGTTGCGCTGTTCGAGGAAGATCAAGCCGAGGTGGTAGTAGATCCAAGAGTTGGAGCGATCGAGCTTGAGTGCTTCTTCGAGCTGATTCTGCGCTTCGGCATACTGCCCTTCGCGATAAAGCTCGATGCCGCGGCGCGCTGCCACAGCGATGCGCAGTTCTTCCGACGTGCGCAAGATCTTGTTGTTGGGGTCGACGATGACTTCAATCGGCTGGCCGGTCGTCTCGAAATCGAAGTCGTCGCTTTTGTCTTCGATGAAGACCGTTTTATTCTCGGTACCGCCTTCGTAGCGCAGCAGCAGTTCGACCGGCAGCCGCAGGTTGTCGAAGTTCTGGCGCACGGTTCCGCGCGTGCGGAACTTCCCGGTGCGCGTGCGGATGATCTGGTAGTCGGTGGCAAATTCGGGCACGCCCGTGCTCTCGACCCAACGAGCGAAGAAGTAGCGCATGTTCGTCCCGGCGATCTCGTTGGTCAGCTTCTCGAAATCATCGATGGACGCATTGCGCCCACGGAAACGGTCGAGGAACGTTCGCAGAAGCTGATCGAAGCGTTCTTTGCCGAGCGTCTCGCGCAACATGCGAAAGACCATCGCTCCCTTGTAAAAGATCACGGAGCGATAGGCGGCCGATTGATCGTCGAGCGTCGAGGGAGCGCGCAAGATGGAAGCCGATTGTTCGAAGAGCAGCGCGCGTTCGAGAAGGTCGCGTTGCGCCGCTTCCAAGGCCGCGCCCGTCAACGTCGCCTCGCGCAGCGCAAAAGCGCTCCATTCGGCCAGTCCCTGCGAGATCCAAGCGTCGTCGAACGATTTGAGTCCGACCGTATGTCCCCACCACTGATAAGCGACCTCGCGTTGAAGCCGCTCGACGGCAACCTGTCGCGGCGAATCGAAGAGCCGCGACGAAAGAAAGAGCATGCCCGGACCGCTATAGGCTTCCAACGTTTCGTCGTCGGTTTGCGCCACTACGTAACGCCCGCCGAAATTCGGCTGCCCGTATTGCTGCGTGTAGAACTGCAACGCCCGTCCGATCTCTTCGGCAAAAGGGGCGATGCGCCCTTCGTTCTGCGGCTGGACGTAGAACTGCAGTTCGTAGTTGCCGTAGCGCAGGTTGCGCACGAGATACGGTCCGGCGGCGATGTTGCCGATGAGCGCCGGTTGGCGGTGGACGAAGCGGTAACGAACGACTCCGCCGACAGCTTGTCGCGTCGGCGGCTCATCGCCCGAGCCAGCGACTTCGAACCCGGTCGGAACCGTGACGGTGATCTCGGCCGTTGCGCGATCGGCGGCGTAGTCATGAAAAGGGAACCAACGCGCGGCGTACATCAAATAGCTAACTTCGGGACCAACATAGGCCAAACGTTTCGTCGGGATAGGACCTCCCTCTGGCGTGATCAGCGGGCCACTCCAGACGAAGCGCAACGTCACAGGCTGCCCCGCCGGAAAGACGGCGCCGAGATCGACGCGGACGTTGGGTCCGATGGCTTCGGCTCCCACAGGATCTTGCACGAAGTTGAGCGCTTGGTCCGGCGCTGGCGGCGGAGTCGCCGGAGGGCGCGCGCGCACGCCGCGTCGCCCAGCGGACGAAGGAGGAGGCGGCTGGGGCGGGGCGACGGGCGGTTGCTGCCCGATCAGTTCGATGCGTTCGACCTTGAGCGAGCCGTTGAGTTCAAAGGTCACGGTGCGCGTCGGCTCTTGTGGGACAAAGGTCACGTCGCCGCGCGCGCGCAGCAGATGCGTCGCTGGCGAGAGTTCGGCTTCGATGCGGTAGTTCGTCACATCGAAGCGCAGGGCTGCCGATTGCTGCGACCGCGCGACCGCTGGCAAAAGCGCCAGAAGTAGGGCTGCGGCCAGAGAAAGATTGGTTCTCATCATTGACTTAAATTGAAGCAAGCGCACTTTTTGGATGAAATCCATAGCACAGGCGGTTGGCCGTCCTCGCCGTGAGCTTGACACGAAAGGCCCTTTCTCGCCAAGCTCGGAGCGACTGCGCGTAGTCTTTGTCGCGACGCGCGTTCTTGGAGAACCAGAAGAGACCGAAATCAAAACGATGGGAAACTCCGAACCGGCTATCAGAATCACTTTGCTGCCGCGAGACACCAACTCTCAAGGGACGATCTTCGGCGGCGTAATCTTGAGTTACATCGACATTGCCGGAGCGATCGAGGCTCACCGGCGGACGCGCATGGAACGGTTCGTCACCGTCGCGATGCGCGAAGTGATCTTCCACCATCCGGTTTTCGTAGGCGATCTGGTCAGTTTCTACGCCGAAACGGTGCGCATTGGCACAACTTCGATCACCGTCCGCGTGACGGTGGAAGCCGAA
>CAKZOF010000696.1 GCA_937135995.1 uncultured Pyrinomonas sp. | reverse complement strand
AGACGAAAGAAGCGAACGAAGAGGCCGCCAGGTTGCTCGACGGGGTGATGTTGACCTTGCGCGTGGAGATGGCCGCGCGTCGGTTGACATTGGATGAGCTAGCGCGGTTGCGCGTCGGGCAGATCCTCGATCTCGGCTGCAGCGCGACCGATCCGGTGGCGCTCGTCGTTGAAGGCAAACGTATCGCTACAGGTGAACTCGTTGACGTCGAAGGGCGCTTGGGCGTGCGCATCCTGCAACTTTCGACTTGAGGAATAGCGATGGCTTTCTTCTTGATGCTGTTGCAGACGCTGATCGCGCTGGCGTTGGTGTGCGGATTGGCATACGCCTTTTTCCGGTGGGCGATGCCGCGCCTTCTGACCTGGAACGCCGGGCGGCGCATGGTGCGCGTCGTGGATCGCTTGCCGCTCGACGCACGCCGCAGTCTCTACGTGGTCGAAGTCGCCGGGCAGTGGTTTCTCATCGGCGCGTCGGAAGCGGGCGTGCATCTGGTGAGCGAATTGGATGGTGAGGCGGCTGCTGCTGCCGCGCGCTCTCTCGATGAGCCGACCGGCGCGAGCACAGCGCGGTCATCTTTTCAAGAGAGACTCGTGCGATTGGCAAACAGAAAAGAGGTGTGAGATGGCCAGAAGACCATCACCGCGCGCGATCCTCCGTCTCGCGGCGCTGTTGCTCGCGTGGCAAGCGAGCGCAGCGTTGGCTTACGGCCAGCAAGCGGCACCCATGAGCACGGGGACGGCCAACCCGGTCGTCTTGATCATCGTGCTCGGAGCGCTGGCGCTCGCGCCGTTCGCGCTCATCATGATGACGTCGTTCGTCAAAATTTCGGTCGTCCTCTCCATTTTGAGAAACGCCCTCGGAACGCAGCAGGTGCCGCCCAATCAAGTGATCACCGGGATCTCGCTCATCCTGACGGTCTTCATCATGGCACCGGTTGTCGAGAAGATGTACGCCGAAGCAGGACGGATCGAAAACACCGACGCGATCTTCTCCGAGATGTCCGTGCGGACCATCTTCGAGGCGGCCAAGCGCGGGCGTGAGCCATTGCGCCAATTCCTCGAACGGCACGCGCACGAAAGCGACATCAAGATGTTCTACGACTTGGCGCGGCGTATGGCGATCAGAAACGGCAACGATCCCAACGAGATCAATCCGAAGGATTTCCGTGTGCTCGTCCCGGCGTTCGTCACGAGCGAGTTGACGGAAGCTTTTCAGATCGGTTTCCTGCTCTTTCTCCCGTTCTTGGTGATCGATATGGTTGTGGCGAACATCTTGCAGGCGATGGGCATGTTCATGCTGTCGCCGACGATGATTTCGCTGCCCTTTAAACTCCTTCTGTTTGTCATCGTCAATGGCTGGGAGATATTGATCCGCAATCTGGTCGTCGGTTACACGTGATCATTGCAGAGCCGAGGTGAAGAGTAGATGAATCCTTACGTTTCCATCGCCGCCGATGCGTTGTGGCTCATCCTATTGATTTCGATGCCGCCGCTGTTGGCGAGCTTGATCGTCGGCCTCGTGATCAGCTTGTTGCAGGCAATGACGCAAGTGCAAGAGCAGACGTTGACTTTCGTGCCAAAGATCATCGTTACCATGCTCGCTTTGATCATCACTGCCGGTTGGATGCTCGTCTCGTTGCGCGAATTCACCGAGCGTGTCTTCGACATGATCCTCAAGGTCGGCGCCGCGACCTGAAGCGATCGGATTCAGTCGGATGGTGGCAAAGCTCTCTGCGAGGAGGGACGCGTGAAAGATGGAAGAGTTCCTCGCCTTGTTGGAAGCCATCCTGCGTTATTTCGAAGTCGGGCAGAAACCGCAAGCCTTTCTGGTGATCGTTGGTCTCGCCTTTGCCCGCATGGTCGCCTTCGTTTCGGTCGTCCCGTTTTTCGGCGGCGCCGCCGTCCCTGCGCGCGTCAAGGTGGCGACGGCCGTCGCCTTTGTCATCGTCCTTTATCCATCGGTCGCTGCTGAACTGGGGCAAGGCGTCGCGCCGTTGCCGTT
>CAKZOF010000695.1 GCA_937135995.1 uncultured Pyrinomonas sp. | reverse complement strand
GATCATCTCACGATCTGTGACCGAGACGGCCGTGCCGCCGGACGCGCACACGGCATCGAGGATGAGAAAATCGCCGATGGCGCGCGGCACGCGCAGGCCGGAAGCGACGGTCTGCGCATGAATGACCTCTTCTGCATGACGTTGACCACGTTGAAAAGCGCGCACGATGGGAGCGCAGCCCGCTGCTTGCACGACGATCATGCGCGGACGTTTGCCGTCGATCAGTCCCATCTCTTCCATCTCGGCGAACGCTTTCCACATGCCGATCAAGCCCGTGCCACCGCCCGTCGGGTAGATGATCGCATCGGGAAGCTCCCAATCGAATTGTTCGGCCAGCTCGTATCCCATCGTCTTTTTGCCTTCGACGCGGTACGGCTCTTTGAGCGTCGAGACTTCGAACCACCCTTCGCGCTCTTTGTGCTGCGCGATCTCGGCGGCGCAGTCGGTGATCAAGCCATCGACGAGGCGCACGTGCGCGCCCATCTCGGCGCATTCGATGATGTTGGCGCGCGGCGTGTCGCGCGGCACGAGGATGTGCGCTTCGAGACCAGCGCGCGCCGCGTAGGCGGCGAGCGCCCCGGCGGCGTTGCCTGCCGAGGGCACGGCCAGCTTTCGTGCGCCTAGCGCGAGCGCCATCGACACGGCTGCCGACATGCCACGCGCTTTGAAGCTGTGCGTCGGATTCTGGGCCTCGTCTTTGAGGTAGAGTTGGCGCAGGCCGAGTCGGTCGCCCAACCGGCGTGCGTGAACGAGCGGCGTCCAGCCTTCGCCAAGCGTGACGATATGATCGTCGTTGTCGACCGGCAAGACTTCGCGGTAACGCCACATGTCGGCCCGTCTGGTCGCCAGGGCGGCTCGCGTCAGCGTCCGAGCGGCGCGCTTCAGGTCGTATCTGACAAAGAGCGGCTTGCTGCATCGCATGCAAAGGTTGTGCAAACGGCGTGCCTCGTGTTCCAAGCTGCACGCTGTGCATTCCAGATGAGTGACGTTCATCCCTCTTCTCCGAAAAAAGGCGCGACGCGAACGCGCCTCGCCGAGACTACCGCATCTGAACAACGCGTCTTGCCCGAACCGTCGCAGCTGAACTCGGCCCGGCGTTTCGTGCGAGAAGATTATGCCATTTGGAGCGATTATCTTGCATGCGCTGGTGTGCCCAAGGGAAGGGATCCGCTTTCGGCGCAGTGGTGCTGACGATGATTCGTTCGGCTCTTCTTGGGCCGCAATCGCGCGTTCTTCTCCGGCGCGCTCGCGTCATGATCTGCTGCTGCGCATCGCACGGCGAATGTCTTCAGCGCGGTTCGACCTTTTGGCGAAGCGCGGGGCGGATGTGCTAGATTGATCGGTGACATGGCGATCAAGTTGCTCGCGCTCGATCTAGACGGCACGCTTCTCACATCGTCCGGCGACATCTCTCGAGCGAACAGGCAGGCCATCGAAGAGGTACGGCGG
>CAKZOF010000694.1 GCA_937135995.1 uncultured Pyrinomonas sp. | reverse complement strand
AGCTTCGCGACGGCGGAATCCAACCGCTGCTACACGCAAGACGACTTGCGCATCGCCGAACACTTGGCCCGCCGGGCGGCCATCGCGCTCGACAACGCGTTGCTCTACAGCGCGACGCAGGAAGCGAACCGTCTCAAGGAAGAATCTTTGCAGGCCCTGCGCGCCAGCGAAGCGCGGCTGCGGTCATTGTTCGAATCAGACATCATCGGCATCATCTTCGCCGATCTGCGCGGCCACCTCCTCGACGCCAACGACGCGTTCCTGCAAATGGTCGGCCGCACGCGCAAAGAACTCGAAGAAGGGCGTCTAAGCTGGCGCGAGTTGACGCCACCGGAGTATCTCTCCTTGGACGAGGAGAAGATCGCCGAGGCGCGCGCCACCGGCAGGAGCAGACCGTGGGAGAAGGAATACATCCGTCGGGACGGAAGCCGCGTCCCCGTGCTCATCGGATTCACGCTGATCGAGGGGGCACCGGATCAAGCCGTCGCCTTTGTGCTGGACATCTCGGAGCGCAAGCGCGCCGAAGAGAAGCTTGCGCGGCTTTATCGCGAACGCGAGATGCTGCTCGAAGAGGTTTCGACGCCCGTTGTTCCCGTCTGGCAAGGCGTGTTAGTGCTGCCGCTCATCGGCTCGCTCGACAACGCACGAATGAAGAAGGCGACCGAAACGGCGCTTGGCGAAGTGGCGCGCACAGGCGCACGTGCATTGATCGTGGACATCACGGGCGCGCGCATCGTGGATTCGCAGGCCGTGGCGAATCTCTATTCGCTGGTTTCCGCCATCGAACTGCTCGGCGCAGAGGCGGTGGTGGCGGGCGTCGGGGCGCAAGCGGCACGCTCGCTCGTCGGGCTGGGCCTCGATCTGGAAGGTCTGCGCACGCAGAGGACGCTGGCCGAAGCGCTCGCGTCGCTCATCAAAAAGGTGAATCACGCGCATAGTTTTTCATGAAAGAGGGAGAAATGGCATTACCGAAGACTCTGGGCGAACTCAAACGCAGCGGTTACCGCTCGCGTTCGGTTAAGGACGAACTGCGGGCCAATCTCGTGCGTAAGTTGCGCGCGGGCGAAAGGATCTTTCCCGGCATCATCGGCTACGACGAAACGGTGATCCCGCAAATCGTCAACGCAATACTCGCCAAACACAACATGATCCTGTTGGGATTGCGCGGGCAAGCTAAAAGTCGCATCATCCGCCAGCTTGTCGAGCTGCTTGACGAACGCATCCCCATCATCGAAGGCTCCGAAATCAACGACGACCCGCTGCGCCCGATCAGCGCCTACGGGCGCCGCATGATCGAAGAACTGGGCGACGACGCGCCCATTGCGTGGATCGAGCGCGACGCGCGATTCGTCGAAAAACTCGCCACTCCGGACGTCACCATCGCCGACATCATCGGCGACGTCGATCCGATCAAAGCGGCCAAGGGGGGACATGTGCTGAGCGACGAGATGACGATCCACTACGGTCTGCTGCCGCGCGCAAACCGCGGCATCTTCGCCATCAACGAACTGCCCGATCTGGCAGGCAAGATACAGGTCGGGTTGTTCAACATCATGCAGGAGGGCGACGTGCAGATCAAAGGCTATCCGGTTCGCCTGCCGCTCGACGTGCTGCTCGTCTTCAGCGCCAACCCGGAAGACTACACGGCGCGCGGCAAGATCATCACGCCGCTCAAGGATCGCATCGGCGCCGAAATCATGACCCACTACCCGAAAGAACTGCAACAGGCCATCCAGATCACGCGCCAAGAAGCGTGGACCGCACGCGAAGGCGTCGAAGGACGGATCATCATCCCCGACTTCATCCGCGAAACGGTCGAGCAGATCGCCTTCGAGGCGCGCGACGATCAACGCATCGACAAGCGCTCGGGCGTCTCGCAGCGAATGCCGATCACGGTGATGGAATCGGTCGTCTCCAACGCCGAGCGCCGCGCGCTGCTCACCGGCGAGCGGGAAGTCGCCGCACGCATCGCCGACATCTATGCGGCCATCCCATCGATGACCGGCAAGATGGAACTCGAATACGAAGGCGAGCAGGTTGGCGCCGTGAAGATCGCCAAAGATCTAATCAAACGAGCGGCAGGCGAAATCTTCGAGGGCTACTTCGTTGGCATAGACTTCACCAAAACCGTGCAGTGGTTCGATCAAGGAAACACCTTGCGCTTGAGCGATACGGCTTCGGCTGAAGAGTGCTTACTGTTGCTCGAAGACGTGCCGGAACTGATCGACACGGCGCTCATCCCGTTTGAGTTCAAACGCGACGATGCGGCGCTTGCGGTCGCCGTCTGTGAGTTCGCGCTCGAAGGACTTTACGCGCAGAACAAGATCTCGCGCAACGAAGAGGGCGGCTACGCGGCGGCGACCAAGGCCCGCAAAGATCGCCGCGGCATGATCTACGAAGACCTGACGGGCACGGGCCGCTATAGCTAGTGCTCTCTGCGGCGACGCGACAGCGTTGATCCAGGCTCTTTCGACACCCATGCTTCAAAGAGTCGCGCTCGGCGCAGCAGAGAAGCGGAAAGAGGTGGACGAGATGAAATTCATCCGATATTCAAAGTTCAGAGGCTTCGACGTTTCGGGCATCAATCTCGGCGACCTGATGGATGCGCTGCAGGATCAGCTTCTTTATTCGGGTTACGACGATGATTATTACTGGTCCAGAAGATCACGCCAAACGGACCGCTCGCTCGATGCGCTGCGCCAAGCGCTGCTCCAAGCCCTGATGGAGATGGGCGAACTCTCGCAGCAAGACATCGAACAGATGCTCGCCGA
>CAKZOF010000693.1 GCA_937135995.1 uncultured Pyrinomonas sp. | reverse complement strand
GAATGAGATCGAAGGCGAAGGCCCCAGCTTCGTTGGTCGTCGCGGTACGGACGAAGCTGCGCGCCTCGTTGCTGAGCGTCACAGTCGCTCCGGCGACGGCACCACCTCGCGGGTCGACCACCGTCCCGCGAACCGAAGAGGTGCCCGTTTGCGCGCTCCCACTCGTGGCACACAACAAGCCCCCGAGGAGAAGCGCCAGCGTAGTCACGATTCTTTTCATGTGGTTGTCCTCCGAAAGGTTTCGTTTAGCAGTGCGGGCTACTCCAGACAGATCAATCGAGCGGGAAGCTGATCAAAAGGCACGGCGACCACACCCGATCGAGGATCTCGATCGCGCCCGCTTGATCAGGCGAACGGGATCGGCAGCTCGTCGCTCCATCGGCCAAGGAGAGACCGCTATCCTCCGTTCATGTGGACGTTCCTGATCTCGAAGCCGCGTGGATGGGACAACTTAACAGCACCATTCGCGCCGCATTGCAATGCTGACATGACGCCGCAGGTGACCTGGTGCACTCGCGCTGGCGAGGCGCTCCCTTGCGTGAGAACGGGCTGCTTCCGAAATAGCGTGCGCCGCTAGGCTGTGCTGCGGGACGTGGGCCACCGCCAACCGGCCCTGAAGCCGCGGCCCAGCGAGAAGGCGGATTGAGTCTAAGCGGGAGATGGACCGAAAACGGTGGGCGATGGAAGAGAGCGCTCTCTTCCATCGCCCCTCGTGCGTATGCTCACGCGGCGAAACTAGAATTCGATTCGGCCGACGAACTGAATGATGCGCGGATCGGTCACCGTCGAGGTGATGCGTCCGAAGTTCGTGCTGTTGATGTTGAGTCCGCCGAATTGGCTGACGAAGAAGTTGGCGCGGTTGATGACGTTGAACGCCTCGACGCGCAACTGGAAGCGAAGATTCTCACGCAACTGGAAGTTCTTCAGCAAAGACGCATCCCACGAGAAGATGAACGGCCCGTTGATGAAGGCGCGCTCAAGATTACCAGTCTGTCCGGGCGCGGCGTTGAAGAAAACTTGCCCGGAGAAAGGCGTCGTCCCGAAGCCTTCGGCGGCGCGCCCCGAGCCCAACTGGCTGCACAACCCGGCCTGCAAATTCGCCTGATTGAGGTTGATCACCCGCGGGTCGATGAAGAAGACGCCACACGGCGTGCGTCGGACGCCGATCAAGTTTTTGATCTCGTCCTTGCTGAGCGAGGAGACGGCCGTCTACCGTCCGGATCGCGCCGCCCGGTTGAGCGTTCCGCGCGGATCGGTGATCGTCACGGGAGCGCCGGTCGCCGCGCGGATGATCGACCCGAACTGCCAACCGCCGAGCAGGAAGTTGACCGCTCCGCCGCGATTGAGAAACGGCCGCCCGCGCCCGATGGGCAGCTCGTAGATCGTGTTGAAGTTGAAGACATGCGTCTGGTCGTAGTCGGCGCGCGCGTATTCGAGCCGCGGCTGATTGTTGTCGAGCAGCGGGTCGAAGCGCGTCTGCCCGACGCCCGGCGCATCGGTCAGGGTCTTTTGGAAGGTGTAGTTGGCTTGGAAGAAGAAGCCCTGCGCGAGGCGGCGCCGGACTTCAACTTGCAGCGAGTTGTACCGCGCGATGCCGCTGTTGTCCAGCACGTCGGCGACGCCCGTGTTGGGATTCGGCAGGAACCGAACGTTGCCCGTCAAGCCGTTGGTGATGTAGATGAGGGCCAGATCGGCGGGCGTTCCATTGCGCAATTGCGTTTGCACGGTCGGGTTGGTCAACAACCCACCGCCGCCGAGGTTCGGAAAGACGGTGAGCGTCTGGCAGCCCGGGTTCTGCGCTGGCGTGCAGGCCGGGTTACCAGTCAACAGCAGGTTGTTGCGCGCGCGCAAGAAATCCTGCACGAATCCGTTGCCGAAAATGTCAACTTGATTGAGGTCGCGCCCGCGCACGAGATTGTCGCTCCGCCCGCCGACGTAGCGGATCTCGATCGCCGTCTGGAATCCGATCTCGCGCTGAATGCCGAAGCTATACTCCATCCAGCGTGGTACCTGCAGGTTCGGATCGATAGCGAAGACGGTGCCGAAGCGTCCGGCAAGCAAGTTGTTCTGCGCGTAGGTGCGTGGCA
>CAKZOF010000692.1 GCA_937135995.1 uncultured Pyrinomonas sp. | reverse complement strand
CGCGTGCGGAACGGCGCGTGCGCGCAGGATTGGAATTTTTGCAACGGCTGCGATGCCAACCTGATACCGTCGTTGTGCGCGCGAGTGAAGAAGTTTGCAACCGCGCGGGCAGGGCGAGCGTGTAATTTTTCAGCGGGGCAGGACGCTCGCTCCGCGTGCTATACTTCCTGTTCAGCGCCTCCAACGAGGCCCCCGATCTTATGGCCGAGTTCATTTGCCGGGTGGGAACGCCCTCGGGCGAAGTGATCACGCGCACGGTGGAAGCGCCGGGCGCGCAAGAGGCGCGCGCGCGCTTTGAAAGCCAGGGGTACCGCGTCTTTTCCGTGACGCCGCCCAAAGCATCAGGCGTCGCTACCATCACGCGCGGTGGGCGTGCCGGCATGCGCGCGCGCGTTCGCGCTGGCGACTTTCTCCTCTTCAATCAGCAGTTGGCGGCGCTCGTACGCGCTGGCATCCCCATCTTGCAAGCGATCTCGATGCTACGGCGGCGGGCGACGAGCGCGCGCCTACGCGCCGTTCTCGGCGATGTGGAAGAGCGCATTCGCAACGGCGACGCGCTCTCGGCGGCCTTTGCTGCGCAGGGGCCGATCTTTCCCCGCATCTACACGGCGTCGATTCTGGCAGGCGAACGCAGCGGCGCGCTCGATGAAGTGCTCGCTCGCTACGCCAACTACCTGCGCCGCGGCGTCGAATTGCGGCGGCGCGTGCGCGCAGCGCTCGCCTATCCGCTGCTGCTGCTGCTGGCCTCGGCGGCGATGGTCACATTCTTGACGATCTACGTCGTCCCGCGCATGTCCGACCTTTTTGCCGGCTTCAACACGCAACTCCCCACAGTGACGCTCATCGTCGTCGGTCTTTCGACGTGGCTGGCATCCAACATTTGGTGGTTGGGGCCAGCCATCATCGCGGCGGTGGTCGCCTTCTACTACTGGGCGCGCACGCCGTCGGGCAGGCTCTGGGTCGACGCCTTCATGCTGCGCGTGCCGCTGCTTGGGACGTTGCTGCGCCAACTGGCGATCGCGCAAGCAGCGCGCAGTCTGGCGACGCTTCTTGCCGGCGGCATCACGCTCGTCGAATCTTGGGAGATCGCTGCCGAGGCGATCACCAATCGCGAACTTCGGCGCCGCAGCGCCACCACGTTGCCCATGCTTCGCGAGGGGAGATCGTTTACGGAAAGTTTAGAGGCCGCAGGTTGGGTGCCGGCGCTGGCGCTCGATATGATCGGCATCGGCGAGCGTTCCGGGAGCTTGCGCGAAATGCTGGAAGAGGTCGCCAACTTCTACGACGCCGAAGCCGAGGTGCGGTTGGAACAGTTGACGAGCACGCTCGAACCTGCCATCCTGTTGGTCATGGGTGGCGTGGTCGCGACGATTCTGCTCGCCATCTATCTCCCGATCATTCAGTCCATCTCAACCGCTGCCGGACGCTAGCTCCCGGCAGGCAGCTCACGCACGACGACAGCGGAAACAACAGGATCACCATTTTTCGACTGACTTTTCGACCGATGAGAAGATTGGCGGAAGACGCAACCGAATCGGCAACCAACAACGGCAACAAAAGCGCCGCGGAAGAGGCCCTCTTGCCGCCGGAAGATCCGCCCGAAGTGCAGGCGGCGAAACACATCGCGCGTCGCTACCGTTTGCCATACGTTGACCTGTTGCCGCCGACGGGCACCTCGCCCATCGATTTTTCGCTGCTCGCCGAGATGCCAGTCGACCTGATGGTGCGCTATCAGTTCGTTCCACTGCGCCGCGCAAACGGCAAACTTCACATCGCTGTCGCCGACCCGACCGATCTTGAACGCTTGGACGAGCTGGCCACGGCGCTGCGTGAACGTTTGGAGCTATCGGTCGCCACGGCGGGCGCCATCGATGCCGTGTTGCGCAAAGGCGACGCGACGCAGCGCGTGTTGCAGGAAGCCGCCTCCGGTTTTCGCATCTCGCTCGTGCGCGAGACCGAGCAGGGCGAAGAGGTACTCGACCTCGATCGGCTGGCGACCGACTCCGAGATGTCGCCCATCATCAAGCTGGTCGACACGATCATCTTCAACGCGCTCGAATCGCGCGCCTCCGACATCCACATCGAAACGCGCGACCACGGCGTGCAGGTCAAATATCGCATCGACGGAGCGCTCTACCCGAAGCTCGACCCAATCGATCTCGCTTATCATCAAACTCTGATCTCACGCATCAAGGTGATGTCCGAGCTCGACATCGCCGAACGACGCATTCCCCAAGACGGCCGTTTTCGCGCGCGCTACAAAGGGCGCAACGTCGATTTCCGCGTCTCGATCATGCCGACCATCCACGGCGAAGATGCCGTGATCCGCATCCTCGACAAGGAGCAGATCAACGAAGCGTTTCGTCACTTGACGCTCGACGTGGTCGGTTTCGCCGAAGACGACCTGCGCAAGTTCCGCCGTTACATCGCCGAACCCTACGGCATGGTGCTGGTGACGGGGCCGACCGGCTCGGGCAAGACGACGACGCTCTACGCCGCGCTCAACGAGATCAAGAACGAAGAGGATAAGATCATCACCATCGAGGATCCGGTCGAGTATCAGCTTCAAGGCATCACGCAGATCCCCGTCAACGAGAAGAAGGGGTTGACTTTTGCGCGCGGACTGCGGTCGATTCTGCGCCAC
>CAKZOF010000691.1 GCA_937135995.1 uncultured Pyrinomonas sp. | reverse complement strand
TTCCCACGCCGGGTCCTCGAAATTGGTCTTGACCTGTTCGGTCAGGAACTCCTGGACCGCCGGGTCGACCGTGTTGTACTGGTCGGAGTCGACGCCGATGCCCCACACCTTGGTGCCGGTGGCGGCGGTGGTGTTGCCGTACTTGTGGATGTTGACCATCACTTGCTCAGCGGTCAGTCCCAACCGGTCGGCGCAAGCCATGATGATGCGGCGGTTGGCTTGGTGCGGCACCCACACGTCAACCCGCGATGCATCGAGTTGCGCCGCTTCGAGCGCCTTCGCGCCGGCTTGCGCCATCATGCGCACGGCGCGGCGAAAAAGCTCCGGTCCGTTGCGCATCTGCATCAGGTGTCGTCCTGCTTCGATCGCTTCCGGCGTGAGCGGTTCACGGCTTCCGCCCGCGGCGATGAAGATCTCGTCCCAATTCTCACCATGTGCGCCGAGATAGGTACCCAAGACGCCTTCGCCCGGCACGAGCACCGCCGCGCCTGCGCCATCGGCAAAGAGCGTCGCCGTCATCGGATCGCGCGGATCAGTGCGTCGCGAGAGCACGTTCGCGCCGATGACCAACACGCATGCATCCATCGTGCGTCCCATCGCTTCGCCGAGAGCGAGCCCATACACGAATCCGGCGCATGCCGCCGCAAGATCCACCGCACCCGCGCGCATGAGTCCCAAACGATGCGCGACCTGTGGCGCGGTTGGCGGCAACGGATGATCGGGCGTGCTCGTCGCCAAAAGCAACAGCGCGACATCGTGCGGGTTGATTCCAGCATCGGCGAGCGCAGCGCGACCGGCGCGCACCGCTAAATCCGACGTCGCTTCGTCCGGCGCAGCGACGGGGCGCAGGCGAACGCCAGTCCGTCGAAGCGCCCAGCCGGCTTCCAATCCGAGCTGGCGTTCTACCTCGGTGTTTGCGATGCATCGTTCCGGAACGGCAGCGCCAATGCCTGCGATCTTCATCTCGTCTTTTCGGGGAACGCGGCAATCACCGCTTCGATCTGTTCTGCAGTGTGCGTCGCGATCGGCGCAAGACGAATCCGACTCGTCCCATGCGGCACCGTCGGCGGACGAATCGCCGGCGCGTATGCGCCCGCCGTTTCGAGCGCGCGCGCAAGCTCGAGCGCCGCTTCCGCTTCGCCCGTCATGACCAGCGACATCGGCGCTTCGAGTTCGCCGCGCACTTCGTAGCCTTTGGCTGCGAGCCTGCAGGCGAGCCTTTCGCGATGGCGTTTGATCGTTTCGCGCCGCCACTCTTCGCCTTCGGCGATGCGCAGCGCTTCGAGCGCGGCGGCAGCCAAAACGGGCGCGATTCCGGTGCTGTAGATGAACGACCGCGCGCGTTGAATCAGAAACTGAATGAGTTGACGACTGCCGGCGACGAAACCGCCCTGCCCGCCGAGCGATTTCGAGAGCGTCCCCATCTGTACCGGCACCCGATCTTCGACGCCGAAATGCGCCGCCGTGCCGCGCCCGGCTGGACCGACGACGCCCGTGCCGTGCGCATCGTCCACGACGAGCAATGCATCGTGCCGCTCGCACACGGCAATGAGGTCGGGCAGCGGCGCGAGATCGCCATCCATGCTGAAGACGCCATCGGTGACGACGATGCGCGCGCCGCGCGAAGCGTTTTCGCGCAATCGCCGTTCAAGGTCGTTTGCGTCCGCGTGGCGAAAGCGTTCGACGCGGGCGCCTGAAAGACGCGCGCCGTCGTGAATGCTGGCATGGACCAGTTCGTCGAGGTAAAGATGATCGCGCGGCGTCGCCAGCGCCATGAGTATGCCGACGTTCGTCGCATAGCCGCTCGAAAAGACGAGCGCTGCTTCCGCGCGTTTGAACTCGGCGAGCGCGGCTTCGAGTTCTTCGTGAATGGAGAAATTACCCGCCAGCAAACGGGACGCGCCGGCGCCGACGCCGTATCGTTCGAGCGCCGCGCGTGCTGCGGCAATCAAACGTTGGTCGCTTGCCAGACCGAGATAATCGTTCGAGGCGAGATTGACGAGCGTGCGACCATCACGGACGATGACCGATCCGCGCCGCTCCACAAGCCGCAACTCGCGTTTGAGATGGCGCGCTGCTAATCGGTCCAGCGTCTGGCTCCAGTGCGCACATATCATTTCTTGACGATCCTCACAAAACTACTTCGAGCGCCGTCAAAGAACGGATCTGATTAAAGCCGCATGACCACTGGCTGCCGTTCCCTTGGCGTTGAAACCTCCGCTGCTATCTCCGTCGCTTGGTCAGGTGAGAAGGTCACACCCGCCGCCAGCGACCAGCATCGTTCACTTCGCATTTCGCCTTGCACCTGACATCTTGCGCACATCTTCGCGAGCAGCGAGGTCGCTGTCCGCGGCAGTCGAAGTTGAAATACCTGCCACCAAATAGTCCGAGACCCTCAATTCATCGTTGATCTCACAACGCTCTGGATCCCAAATCAACATCGTCCGATCCCGGCTGATTATGTACTTCTCGCGCTCTGCAGCTGCGGCGTTGTAAAGCGTCGGTATCCACCGCAGAGGTATGGAGAGAATGCGACCATCCATTAACTCGATGTGGATACGCTCAGCGTCAAAACGCACCGCTTTTATCCTAGCATCGCTCGGGAAAGTATATGCTGTGAGCGGATATTGAATCCTATATCGTTTACTTCCCGTAGCTTCACTTTTGTTTACCTTTTCCTTTGTATTCATACCACTGCTCCAGTAGGTACTCGTAATTCTCCTCAATGATCTGCAACGCTCGCTTTAACTCGTGTCGCCGGAGACTCCTCCCGCGACGCGCCACAGCTATATCTGGCTCAAGCCATATTTTGGCATCATTGAAGTCGTCCTGTGAACCCTTGCCTACATGCACGCTGGCTCGATTCTCATGTAGCGCATCATGACTATGAAACCAAAAAATCAGTGCGCCATCCGCGAGAACTCTCGGGCTCATGATTTCATCGCAAACGCTCACCTCGCCCTTCAACGCAACCCGCATCCTCTGCCCACTCGGCAACCAGACCGAGGTCTTCGAGCATCCGCCAATCGGCTTCGGCGGCTTGTCCTTTCTCGGTCAAGTAGTCGCCCAAGAAAAGGCTGTTAGCGATCAGCATCGCCAGCGGTTGAAGGCTGCGCAAGTGCACCTCGCGCCCTGCCGACGCGCGCAGTTCTGCCTTCGGATTGATGAGACGAAACACTGCAAGCACGCGCAGACAACGCCACGGCGTGAGCGCGCGCGTCGTTCGCCCATCGCCGAGCGGCGTGCCGGCGATCGGGATCAGAAAGTTGACCGGAATCGAATCAGCGCCCAACTCACGCAGCGCATAGGCAAGCTCGACGATCTCTTCGTCCTCTTCGCCCATGCCGACGATCACGCCCGAACAGACCGAAATGCCAGCTTGCTTGACCATCTCGACCGTGCGCACGCGATCGGCGTAAGTATGTGTCGTCGTGATCGCGCTGTAGCGCGCGGCGCTCGTGTTCAGATTGTGGTTGTAGGCATCGACGCCGGCGGCTTTGAGCGCGTGCGCTTTCGCGGGATCGTCGAGCAAGCCCATGCACGCGCAGACTTCCAATGGAAGTTCGGCTTTGATGCGGCGCGTTGCTTCCGCGACGCGCTCGATGTCGCGCCACGTCGGACCGCGCATGGCCGTGACGATGCAGAAACGATGCGCGCCCGCTTCATGGGCCTTGCGCGCGTCGTTGACGATAGCTTCGACATCCATCATCGGATAGCGCGCAATCGTGCTTTGCGCGTGGCGCGATTGCGAACAGTAGCCGCAATCCTCCGGACAATAGCCGCTCTTGGCGTTGAGCAGGACGTTGACCTTCACCTTGTTGCCAAAGAAGGCGCGACGCACGCGCCACGCCGCATCCACGAGCGGCAGCGTCTCAACATCGGGCAGACGCAAGAGCGCAAGCGCTTCCGCGCGCGCGGGTGGTTCATCGTTGAGCGCGCGTTCGATCAAACGGTTCCAATCCATAAAACTCCTTTCGCCGATGAGAGTTCAAATGTTCTATTTTGACCAAACGGTTAAATTTAACAGAACTACCGAGAACGCCGAAATCCGTTTCGTGCGCCGTCACCGAGCTTCGATGGCTCCGTTCTGATACAGACTCAGAAAGTAGAATCCGACGATGACCAGCGAATGCGTGATGATGCCTTGCGCGATGAGATGAGGCACATCGGATAACCGGACCAGCCGCACGCGCGTTTGTTCTGTGCCGTCAGAGACGGGATTGCCAATGCGCTCCGCTGGCTGCGCGAGAAACGTGTGTATACAGTTGTTCTGAATCGCCGGATTGGGGTGCGAACGCCCCAAATAGATCAACTCCGGCGAACGATAGCCAGTCTCTTCGAGCAACTCGCGCGCCGCCGCTTCGCGCGGCGTTTCGCCATCATCGACCATGCCGCCCGGGATCTCCAACGTCACCTCGTCCGTCCCGTGCCTGTACTGCTCGATCATGACGACCTCGCCGCTGGGCGTGAGCGGCACGACGTTGATCCAATCGGGGGCATCGAGCACGTAGAAGTCATGCGCGCGTCCACTGCGCGGATCGGCGTTCCAACGGCGCTCGATGCGAAAGACGCGACAATCGGCGACCAACTCGGACGACAATCGCTGCCAAACCAAATCGGTTGGCGGTTCATCCTCTATCGTCGGTTCCCTCTTTTCATTCATAACCGGCAATAGAATTCACAACGGGCGGATCCTTTGCGTATCCCTTACGCCAACGAACTCACGACACGGCAAGAAGGATTCGCCACTCTGACACCGCCGCGCCAAGGTTTACGATTCGATCAACTCCACGCGCGGTTCGATCTCCGACTTCGGGATCAAGCTGGGCCAGTAAGCGACCACCTCTTCGACCTTTGGCCTTCCGCCGGCGAAACCGGTCACCGCTGGTGGTCCGGTCAAGATCAACGGCGCGATCTCTTTGGTGAAACGCTCTACAGCGGCGCGGTCTTGGCCGCGCACGCCGACGCGCAGTTGCACTTCCGGGATGTCGGGCGGTGGTTCGCCCGCCAATGGGCCGTGCGTCGCGTTGACGCCGACGTATTCGGTCAAGATCTGATCGAACTTCAGACCCAAACGTTCAAGCCGCGCGCGCAAGATCGCATCTGCCGCTTTCGCTTTTTCGTAGGCGTCGGGCCAGGCGTAAACGAGCGTGCCGACAGCTTTGTAACCGGCAAAGTAGCTGATCGACACCTTCAGTTGATCCGTGCAGGGGCGCCCCTTGATGCCGAAGACGCGGACGCGATCTGGTCCAGCATCTTCGAGCCTGATCGTCGTAAAATCGGCGATGCAATCGGGCGTGATGTATTCGCGCGGATCGCCCATCTCATAGACGAGCTGCTCTTTGACCGTTTGGACGGAGACGCGCCCGCCCGTACCTTCGTGCTTGGTAACGATGAAAGTTCCATCCGGATGGGCTTCAACGATCGGATAGCCGACGTTGGCTAGATCTGGGATTGTCTGCCACTGGTACTGGCAGTTCCCGCCCGAACACTGTGCGCCGCATTCGATGATGTGCCCGGCGATCGTTCCGGCAGCGAGCCGATCCCAATCGTCCTCTTTCCAGTCGAACTCGTAGATCATCGGCGCGAGCGTCAAACCAGTATCGGTGGCGCGCCCAGCAATCACCACTTGCGCGCCACGGCGCAAAGCTTCTACGAGCGGCCACGCGCCGAGATAGGCGTTGGCGCTCTGAACGCGGTCGCGCACCGTGGCGAGCGGCGCACCCGTGTCCATGTTGCGAAGCTCGATGCCGCGCGCCAGAAGATCATCCAATCGGTCCATGATATCGTCGCCGGTAACGGTCGCGATGCGCACGCGCAAGCCTAACTCGCGCGCCACATCGCGCACGGCGACGGCGCAGCCGTGCGGATTGACGCCGCCCGCGTTGGTGACGACGCGAATCCGCCGCTCGACACAGGCCGGCAGGATCTGCCGCATGAGCGGGACGAAATCGCGCGCGTAACCTGCATTTGGATCGCGTGCGCGCTGCTTCTGCATGATCGACATGGTCACTTCGGCCAAGTAGTCGAGCATCAGGTAATCTATCGGACCACCTTCGACCTGACGCACGGGCGCGTCGATCATGTCGCCCCAAAATCCCTGACCGCTCGCGATGCGAATCTTCTCCTTCATGCCCCCTTCGCCCCTTCTCGAACTGTGAATTGATGAGGTTATGACAAAAGCGGCCAACTCTCAACTGCGCGCTGCGGTCTGACCAATCGGATGGATCGCGCTCGCAAACGATGCGCGGCGAAAAAAGGGAGCGAACCGTGTGGCTCGGTTCGCTCCCTCGAGTGGATGCGTCGCGCGATGAATTACGGCGTTGGCGCATTCGCATTACGGTTCACGTTGCGTCGCTGATTGCGCCGTTGATTGCGCCGCGTTGCGCGTCCTTGTTCTGGTTGCGCTGGCGTGGCCGGTTCGGCGGGCGTCGCCGATTGCTGTCCAGGTTCAGCAGGCGTCGCCGGAGTTGCCGATTCAGCGGGTTTTGCCGCACGCCCGCGTCGCCCGCGCCCGCGTCGCGCTTGCGCCGTCCCGCCGGAGACGAACGAGAATTGCCGCGTCTCGCCGCTCACGCTCGTCAAGGTCAACTGATCACCGTTGCGCCGCGCACGCAGGGAGATGATCATCGCTGGCGGCGCTTGTTGACCGCCGGTCGCTTGACCATCGAACTGCATGGTGACCGCCGTATAGCCGCGCGTGGTCACGGCGGTGATGCGTCCGGTTTTGGTCGTTCCGCCGCTCGTCAAGGTGAAGGTGTTGCCTTGAATGGTGAGCGTCGCTTCGCCTGACATCCCGCCATCGGGGAAATTGATCGTGCCCGTGTAGGTG
>CAKZOF010000690.1 GCA_937135995.1 uncultured Pyrinomonas sp. | reverse complement strand
CTACATCATTCACGAAGACGACGTTGGGCGACGGTTCGCCGAAGCTTTGATGGAAAAGGCCGCGCAGGGCGTGCGCGTCCGTTTGATCTATGATTGGCTCGGCGCGCTCGGCGCGGCGTCGCGCAAATTCTGGCGTTGGTTGCAAGGGGCGGGCGTCGAGGTGCGCTGTTTCAACCCGCCGCAGCTCGATAGCCCGTTCGGTTGGCTGAGCCGCGATCATCGCAAAGTTCTCATCATCGACGGGCGAATCGGTTTCGTCTCAGGGTTGTGCGTCGGTCAGGATTGGGTCGGTTATCCGGAGAAGGGCATCGAGCCGTGGCGCGACACGGGAGTTGAGATTCGCGGTCCGGCAGTGGCTGATCTGGAACTCGCTTTCGCGCAGAGTTGGGCGGCGACCGGCGACCCGCTGCCATCCGAAACGTTGCCGGCACGCGAGCAGATCGCGCCCGAAGGCGACGTCGCTTTGCGCGTCATCGCTGGCGTGCCGAATTCCGCCGGCACTTACCGGCTGGACCAGTTGATCGCCGCCGCCGCGCGACGGACGCTCTGGTTGACGGACGCTTATTTCGTCGGCACGACGCCGTACGTGCAAGCGTTGCGCTCGGCGGCGATGGATGGCGTCGATGTGCGTTTGCTCGTCCCCGGCGCGAGCGATGTCGTCTTGATGCGGGCGCTGTCGCGCGCTGGCTACCGTCCGCTGCTCGAAGCTGGTGTGCGCATCTTCGAGTGGAACGGGCCGATGCTTCATGCCAAGACGGCTGTGGCCGATGGTCGTTGGGCGCGCGTTGGGTCGAGCAACCTGAACATCGCCAGTTGGATCGGCAACTGGGAACTCGACGTGGCGATCGAGGACGAAACGTTTGCGCGACAGATGGAAGAGATGTATCTTGAGGATCTGACCAACGCGACGGAGATCGTCCTGAGCGCGCGCCGACGGGTGGAAACCATTGCTCCGCGCCAGCGCCGCAAACGGCGTCCGCGCATCGGTCACGGCAGCGCGAGCCGCGCGGCGGCTGGTGTGGTCCGCATCGGCAACGTCGTCGAAGCGGCGATCACCGACCACCGGACGCTCGGCCCAGCCGAGGCGCGCATCATGCTGAGCGTCGGTCTGCTGCTCGTCGCGTTGACGGTCGTCGCGGTGGTCTGGCCACGCTTGCTCACGATTCCGCTCGCCGTGATCATGTTGTGGACGGGATTGTCGTTGCTTTATCGCGCTTGGGAGTTGCATGGCAAAGCTGCTGCGACCGCTTCGCTCCCTGCGCGAAAGGACTCGGTCGCTGCCAAGGCTTCCGACAGCGATTGACCCGAGCTGTTTCCAGATTTCATGCCGATCGAGGAGGAGACAACGGTGATCAACAAAAGCGAGATCGAAGCCTTGATGACGCGGGCGCCGAAACCGGGCAGCCCCGTGTTGAGCGTCTTTTTGCATGCCGAACCATCCGAGATGACCAACATCAATCACGCCTTCATGGTCCAGTTCAAGAACGCCTTGCGCCCGATCGAAAACGGCATCGCGGCGCTGAAAGACAAGTCCGCGCAGAAGGAGATGCAGCGTGAGCTTGCTGCCGATGTCGAGCGCGTACAGCGCTTCATCGTCGATTACGAAGCGCATGCGCGCAGCCTCGCCATCTTCTGTGACGCGTCGGAAGACCTGTTTTGGACGCGCCCGATCAACGTCCCGCTGCGCAGCCAAGTGCGGTGGGAAGAGACGCCATATGTGCGCCCGCTGCTGGAGATATTCGATGAGTACGAGCGTTACGGCGTGGTTTTGACCGACAGCGAACAGGCGCGTCTTTTTACGGTCTTTCTCGGCGAGATCGAAGAAGAGCGCGAGGCCTTCAACGATCTCGAGGTTCGTCATATCAAGACGACCGGAACCGATCACTCGCGTTCGCAAATGAACATCCAACGCAAAGCGGACGAGCACGCCAAGCACCATCTGAAGATCGTCGCCGAGATGATGGACGATCTGGCGCGCCGCTACGAGTTCAGTCGGTTGATACTAGCCGGTCCGGTGGAAGCCACAAGCGAACTTGCCGATCTGCTGCCCAAACACCTGCGGGAGCGCGTCGTCGCTTCCATCGCGCTGCCGATCGAAGCGAGCGAAAGCGAGGTGCTGGCCGAAACGCTGCGCATCGAGGAACGGATCGAACGCGAACGCGAGCTGAACGCCGTCGAAGAACTGATCACCGCGGCACGCAAAGGGGCGCAAGCCGTGCTTGGTATTGAACCGACGTTGCTCGCGTTGCAAGAAGGGCGCATCCTGCGGCTCCTTTACGCTGACCAAGCGCGCTTTCGGGGGGCGCGATGCACCAACTGCGGCGCGTTGTTCGCCGACGGGCGCGCAGCGTGCGATTACTGCGGTTCATCGTTGCAGCCGACAGACGATCTGATCGAGGAAGCGGTTACGCGCGCCGCCGATCAGGACGCGCAAGTTGAACTGGTGCGAGGCGCCGCGGGCGAGCGACTTCAAGCGGAAGGCGGCATTGGTGCTTTTCTCCGGTACTGAACCGGAGCCGAGGCCGTCGTGCGGAGAAGAAGCGCAAGGCACGCGGTGCAACCGATGGGCTGTCAGTTGTCGCGTGCCTTGTGCGTTTTCGAGATCCTTTGAAGACAGTCTTGTTCAAGCGGCGCGCATCGTCGCTCGGCGCGGCGTGTGATCCGGCGGTTGTCGTCCGGCGAAATTCAAGTCCTGTCTGAGACGCGCGAGGTGCCCGTGAATCACTTGCTCCAGCGTGTCGTTGTATTGGGCGGCGATCTGCTCCAAGTTTTGTAGTTCGTCTTGCAACTGGGCGACCAGTTCGCGCGCCTTTTCACCAACGGCGGGCTCGACCCGCAGGCGCAGTTCGCGGTTCGTGATCTCGCAGCGCGAGAAAGCCTTGTTGCGTGAGAGCGCGATGCCGAAGGCGAGCAGTGTCGCGTCGCCTTCGAACGGCACGGCGACCGTCAGCGTTTTGGGATCGCCTTGGATCAGGCGCGTCCGCTCACAGATCAAGCGCGGAGCGCAGATCTTGTAACGCAGCAGGAGTTGCGCGCGTAGCGCGGGCTCGTCGTTCTTGACAAGACAATGCGGTCCCAATCCTTCGATGTCTTGAATGAGTTGCGAACAGCGGAAGCTCAAATATTTTTCAAGATCCCCGCCGCTGAAGAATCGATTCATCGTTCTACCT
>CAKZOF010000689.1 GCA_937135995.1 uncultured Pyrinomonas sp. | reverse complement strand
GGGGGTTGCGCTGAGTGAGCTGGCGCGGCGACGGTCGATTCCGTGTGGCTGTGGTCTGGGGGCCATCAGTTCGGTTTCCGTTTTGCTTTCAACGTCGATTCCGTGTCGTTGTGGTTTCGGGAAGTGCAGAATGGAGGCGAGCAATAGCGCAGTCAGGATCAGGCGGGCGCGGCGCAAAGAGGCCGAGTTGCTGAGCGAATTGGCTCATCGCGCCAAGGCGGTGTGGGGCTATGACGAAGCGTTCATGCGCGCCTGTCGCGATGAGCTAACGCTTTCGCCCGACGATCTCGTCCGCGATCACGTGTTTGTCCTCGAGGCAGACGGGGCCGTTGTCGGCTTCTACCGACTCTGCGGCGCAGGCCAGACCGCGTTGTTGTCCGATCTGTTCGTCGCGCCCGAAATGATCGGGCGCGGCTACGGCAAAAGGTTGTGGCGACACGCAACACAGACAGCGCAGCAATTGGGTTTTCATCGGATCGAGATCCATAGCGACCCGCACGCGGAAGGTTTCTATCTCGCGATGGGGGCCGAGCGCGACGGCGAAGTCGTTTCCACCGTTTTCACTGGCCGTAGGTTGCCGCGATTGATTTGCTGGCTGACCCCAGCCCGAGACGGATGCTCGCCCGAAAAGGGCGACTTTGCGGCCCTTTCTTGACACCTACGCGGGTGCCCCTCTATCATTTTCGTTTTCGGCTCCGGTCGCTTGCCCTGCTCTTGGTGGAGTGATGTTCGAATCTTTATCCGACAAGCTCAAGCGGACGTTGAAGAATCTGCGCGGCGAAGGCGTGTTGCGCCCGGAACACGTCGATGCGGCGTTGCGCGACATCCGCCTCGCGCTGCTCGAAGCCGATGTCAACTACAAGGTCGCCAAAGATTTCATCGCGCGCGTGCGCGAAAAAGCGCTCGGGCAAGAGGTCTGGCAAGAACTCAAACCGGCCGAGCAGGTCGTCAAGATCGTCTACGATGAGTTGGTCGAGCTTCTCGGCGGAACTTCGTCGCGCTTGGTCTTCACCAAACAGTCGCCCAACGTTGTGATGATCGTCGGGCTCCAAGGTTCGGGCAAGACGACTTCCACGGGCAAGATCGCGCTCTGGTTGGCGAAGAACGAAGAGCGCAAGCCGCTGCTCGTCTCGACGGACGTTTATCGCCCGGCAGCGCGCGAACAGTTGAAAGTGATCGCCAAGGCGACGGGACAGGCGATCTTCGATCTGCCGGACTCGAACGACCCCGTGCTGCTTGCGCGCGAAGCGTTGCGCCACGCGCGCGACTACGGCTACGACACGCTGCTGATCGACACAGCCGGACGGCTTCACATCGACGACCAGTTGATGGAGGAGTTGGTCCGGATCAAAAGCGAAACGCGCCCGATCGAAATCCTCTTCGTCGCCGATGCGATGACCGGACAAGATGCCGTCCGTTCGGCCGAAGAGTTCCATCGTCGCGTCGGGATCACGGGCGTCGTTCTGACTAAAATGGACGGCGATGCGCGCGGCGGCGCAGCCCTTTCGATCAAGCAGGTCACGGGGCAGCCCGTCAAGTTCGTCGGCGTCGGCGAAAAGTACGATGCGCTCGAACCGTTCTATCCGGATCGCATCGCGCAGCGCATCCTCGGCATGGGCGATGTGCTTTCGCTCATCGAGGAGGTACAGGCCAAGGTCGATCGCGCCGAAGCCGAAGAGCAACTGAAGAAGATTCAGAAGAACGAGTTCACGCTCGATGATTTCCGCCAGCAGTTGCGGCAGGTCAAGCGGCTTGGTTCGATCTCGAAGATCATGAAACTGCTGCCCGATCAACTTCTCGGCAGCATCGGTCTGCCCGAGTTGACCGAAGAGCAATCGGCCGCCATCGAACGCGAACTAAAGCGCACCGAAGCGATCATCGATTCGATGACGCTCGAAGAGCGGGCCGATCATCGTATCTTGAACGCGAGTCGGCGGCGCAGAATCGCCCGCGGATCGGGGACCACGGTCGCCGAGGTCAATCAGCTCATCAAGCAGTACGTCGAAATGCGTCAGATGATGCGCGAACTGTCGCGCGCCGGAATATTCGGCGGCGGCGGGTTGCGCGGACGCATGATGCGCCGCATGATGGGCATGAAGGGAATGTCGAACGGGGCGCTGGACGAAAACGACTTGCTGGACCAAGAGTCGAGCAGCGTCGCGCCCGCCCCAGGCCTTCCGCGCCGCAAGAAGAAGCGGAGAAAGAAGCGGCGTTAGAAACACCGAAAGGATTCCCGCACGTGGAGATATGGCCGGGCGAGGATCGACGGCAAAACAGTGATTCAGGAGGTAGAGCGTTGTTAGCGATCAGACTCATGCGCATGGGGTCGAAGAAGAAACCTTCGTACCGCATTGTCGTCAAAGAGAAGCTTTCCAAGCGCGATGGCGCCTATTTGGAGAACGTCGGCTTCTACAATCCGACGCAGAATCCAGCCGAAGTGCGTTTACGCATGGATCGGATCCAGTATTGGATGGAGAAGGGCGCGCAGCCGACCGACATCGTGCGACGACTCATCAATCGTTATGGAAAGCAGACGCAAGGAGAAGAGACCGCTTCGGGCGCCAGCCAATCATAACCGGGAGTCGAGCGCGAGCATGAAAGAAGCGGTGGAGATGGTCGTCAAGGCCTTGGCGAGCGATCCCGAGGCGGTGATGGTTCGCGCGGTCGAACGCGATCGTGCGGTGACCATCGAGGTGCACGTTGCGCCGCAGGATATCGGGCGCGTCATTGGGCGACAAGGGCGTACGGCGCAGGCGCTGCGCACAGTGTTGCAGGCAGCGGGCGAAAAGCATAAACGGCGCTACAACCTGCAGATCGCTGAATAGGCTCGTGCGAGCGAGGTTCGACGGATCCGGCGGAGTTTGCCGTTGGCGAGCGATGCCTTGGCGGCCCTGACCCCTGTTGCAACGGCAGAATGAGCGGGCAAGCGGCGTTGCAAAATGATTCGATCGATGATCTGGTGGCGGTCGCCCGCGTCGCGCGAACGCGTGGCACGCGCGGAGAGGTGGTCGCCGACGTGCTGACCGATTTCCCAGAACGTTTCGCTGGTCTCCAGCGGTTGATCGCCGTTGCGCCCGGCGGCGAGCGGCGTGTGCTTGTCATCGAGAGCCACTGGTTTCACCAAGGGCGACTGGTGCTGAAATTCGCCGGCTACGATCGGATCGAAAGCGCGCAGCAGTTGGTCGGTTGCACGCTTGCCGTTTTGGAAACCGAATGCGTGCCGCTCGGCGAAGGGGAGTTTTACGAGTGGCAGCTCCAAGATTGTCGCGTCGAAACGGTGACGGGCGAAGCGCTCGGTCGCGTGCGCGCCGTTTGGCAAACGGGCGGGACGCCGAACTTGATCGTCGAGAGCGAACGCGAAACCGGGCGCGACTACCTGATCCCGTTGGCCGAGGAGATCTGCGTCGAAATAGACGTGGAACGCAAGCTGATCCGCGTCGACGCGCCGGAAGGCTTGCTTGAGCTGTAGCGAGGAGCGCCGCTGTCGTCCTGATTGATGGAACGCTGCGTGCGGGGGGACGCAGGAAGCTTTGCAATTTCCAACGTCGGAACGACGCCCGAGCAGCGACGGATGAGGTTCGACATCATCACGATCTTCCCTGGTTTCTTCGCCTCGGTCTTTGAGTATGGGATCGTGAAACGCGCGCAAGCTGCCGGTTTGGTGGAGATCCATCTTCACGATTTGCGCCGCTGGACCAGCGACCGCCATCGCACGGTGGACGACCGTCCGTTCGGCGGCGGCGATGGGATGGTGCTCAAGCCGGAGCCGATCTTTGCCGCCGTCGAGGAGTTGACCGGCGCTGGGCGCCGGACCGACCTGCCGGCCAGAACGCGCGTCGTCCTGCTCTCGCCGCAGGGAAAGCCGCTGACGCAAGCGCTGGCGGCAGAACTGGCCGCGAGCGCAAACCGCCTTGTCGTCATCTGCGGGCGATACGAGGGGGTGGACGAGCGCGTGGCAGAGGCGCTGGCCACCGACGAGGTCTCCATTGGAGATTACGTTCTGTCGGGAGGCGAGCCGGCAGCGGTGGTGTTGGTCGATGCGGTCGTACGGCTTCTGCCCGGCGCACTGGGAAGCGCGACGTCGGCGGCGCACGAATCTTTCGCCGCTGGCGTGCTCGATTGCCCGCATTACACGCGCCCGGCGGAATTTCGCGGCCTGCGCGTGCCGGAAGTGCTCGTAAGCGGCCACCACGCGCGCGTTGCCGCGTGGCGTCGCAAAGAGGCGTTGCGCAAGACGTGGCGCAACCGGCCAGACCTGTTGGAGCGGGCCCCTTTGAGCGATGAGGACCGGCGGCTCCTCGAAGAGATCCGGCGCGAAGAGCAGAGCGCTTGACGAGGCTGATTCGTCCAAGGATTCTGGTTGAAAAGGAGAGTGGTCATCATGCATCCGATGGATGAAATCGATAGAGAGCAGCTACGCACGAACCTACCCGACTTCGGGCCGGGCGACACGGTGCGCGTCCATGTGCGCATCAAGGAGTCGGAGAACAAGGAGCGCTTGCAGGCTTTCGAGGGCGTTGTGATCGCGCGTCGCGGACGCGGCGCGAGCGAGACCATCACCGTACGCAAGACCAGCTTCGGCGTCGGCGTCGAGCGCATCTTCCCGCTGCATGGGACGATCATCGACCACATCGATGTCGTCAAACGCGGTCGCGTGCGTCGCGCCAAGCTCTACTACTTGCGTAAGCTGCGCGGCAAAGCGTCGCGCATTCGCGAGCGCGACACGCGCGGTGCGCAAAACAACAGCGAGCAGAAGGGCGCCGCAAGCTAGTTCGCCGGGGAGAAGGGGCGGGTGGCACGGTTGCCAGCGAAGAAGCGCCCTTGGCTCATCTGCACCGCGCTGGAAGAAGAGGCGCGCTCGGCCGGTTTTCGCTTCGTGGCGGGCGTGGACGAGGTCGGCCGCGGCGCCTTGGCCGGTCCCGTCGTCGCTGCCGCCGTGATCCTCGATCCGCGCGCCTCGCTTCCGCACAAGCTGAACGACTCCAAGCAACTTACCGCCGCCGAGCGCGAGCGCATCGCCGCGGAACTCGTGCGCGTTTCGCTCGCCATTGGCATCGGTGCCGTCGAGGCGGACGAGATCGATCGGCTCGATATCCTGCGCGCCACGCACCGGGCAATGGCGCTGGCTATCGAACGGCTCGACCCGCAGCCCGATTTCCTGCTCATCGATGGGCATCTCGAGCTGCCGAATGTCGCCCTTCCGCAACGCGCCGTCGTCGGCGGAGATGCCTTTTCGGCGTCGATCGCCGCTGCTTCGGTCGTCGCCAAAACGTGGCGCGATCAGTTGATGCGCGGCTACGACGCGCTCTACCCACAGTACGGTTTCGCGCAACACGTCGGCTACGGAACGCGGGCGCATCTGGCGGCCTTGCGCGCGCACGGTCCGTGCCCGTTGCACCGGCGGAGTTTCCGCGGCGTCTGCGCGGAGAGCGCGTGATGCCGCCAGCGACAGTCGTGCCATGCACGTCGCCATCGACGCCCATGCAGTTGGAACCAAGCTTGCCGGTAACGAAACGTACATCACCGGGCTGATCGAAGCGCTTGCCGCCGTCGATTGCGAGAATCGCTACACGCTCTACGTTACCAAGTCGCAGGCCGTGCGAAAGTTCGCCCATCGCTGGCCCAACTTCGAGCTACGCCGCACACTTCCGCACACGCCTTTGGTCCGCATCCCGGTGAGCTTGGTCGCGCAGTTGTGTCGGCATCGGGTGGATCTGCTCCACGTGCAGTTTACAGCTCCGCCCATCACGCCTTGTCCTGTGGTGGCGACCGTACACGATCTCGCGTTCGAGCATCTGCC
This sequence comes from uncultured Pyrinomonas sp., assembly GCA_937135995.1. Lineage (GTDB taxonomy): Bacteria > Acidobacteriota > Blastocatellia > Pyrinomonadales > Pyrinomonadaceae > Pyrinomonas. The sequence continues at coordinate 2,613 of CAKZOF010000689.1, read as the reverse complement.
GGAGACGTTTCGGCGGCGGAGTTGGTTGCAACTGCGGCTAACGGTCCGGTGGACGGCGAAACGAGCGGCGCACATCATCGTCCCGTCGGAATACACGCGCCGCGATCTGATCGCGACCTACGGCATCGCTCCGGATCGGATCACCGTGACGCCGCTGGCGGCGGCGGAGCGTTTCGCTCCGGTCGACGCCGAAAGAGTGCGCCGCGTGTGCGCGCAGTACGGGATCGATGGCCCATACATCTTGGCCGTCGGTTCGATTCAACCGCGCAAGAACCTCGGTCGGTTGTTCGCGGCCTACGAGCGCTTGCAACGAAAAAGCGCGCAAGGTAAGCTCCCTCGTCTGGTCGTCGTCGGCCGACGCGCGTGGCTCTTCGAAGCGACGCTACGCGCGGCCGAGCGATTGGGCGATCGCGTTCTTTTCACCGACTACGTACCGGAAGAGGATCTGCCGCCGCTTTACGCTGGCGCTTTGTGTTTCGTCTACCCCTCGTTTTTCGAGGGTTTCGGTTTGCCCCCGCTTGAAGCGATGCAGTGTGGCACGCCCGTCCTCGTCGGCAATCGTACCAGCTTGCCGGAGGTCGTCGGCGAAGCCGGTTTGATGGTGAACCCGTTCGACGAGGCGGAGTTGGCTGAGGCGTTGGAGCGTTTGATCGAGGACGCTGCGCTGCGGGCTGAACTCAGCCGTCGCGGGCTTGAACGCGCGCGCCAGTTCAACTGGCATCGTACGGCGCGCTTGACTTTGGACGCTTACAAAAAGGCGGCGGGAGCAACATGACGCGCTCGCCATCGGACGGACCAATCGGATGCGTATCGCCATTCTTGGGACGCGGGGAGTGCCTGCCAGCTACGGCGGGTTCGAGACTTTCGCCGAACAGCTTTCAACCAGACTCGTCGCGCGCGGTCACGATGTGACCGTCTATTGCCGGTCGCATTACGTCAGCCCACGACAGATCGAATATCGCGGCGTGCGGCTGAAGGTGCTGCCGACCATTCGCCACAAATACCTCGACACCATCGTCCACGCTTTCCTCTCGACGCTGCACGCGGCTACAGAACGGTACGATGTCGCGCTCTACTGCAATGCGGCCAACGTCGTCTTCGTCCCGCTGCTTCGCGCCTGCGGCACGCCGGTCGCCATCAACGTCGATGGGTTGGAACACAAACGCAAAAAGTGGAACTGGTTGGGGCGTGCCTACTACCGTCTGGCCGAGCGATTGGCGACGTGGTTGCCCGATGAACTCGTCACCGACGCGCGCGTCATCCAGGACTACTATTTGGCGCAGTACAACTGTCCGTCAGTGATGATCGCCTACGGCGCCGAAGTCGAGCGGCGAATGGACGGCGCGTTGGTCCGGCGATGGGGCGTCGAGCCGAACCGGTACGTGCTCTACGTGTCGCGCTTGGAGCCGGAGAACAACGCTCATCTGGTCATCGAGGCGTTCAAGCGCGTGCGCACCACGCACCGGTTGCTCGTCGTCGGTGACGCGCCCTACGCGCACGACTACATCAGAGATCTGCGTCAGCGGGCGCAAAGCGATCGCCGTATCATCTTCACGGGGTTCGTCTTCGGCGAAGCATATCGCGCCCTGCAGCAGAACGCTTACTGTTACGTTCATGCAACGGAAGTCGGTGGAACGCATCCAGCGCTGGTGGAAGCGATGGGTTACGGCAACTGCGTGCTGACGCTCGCTACGCCAGAAAACCTCGAAGTCGTCGGCGAGGCCGGCATCGCTTATTCGGACGAAAAGGATCTGGCGGCGAAACTGCAGCGCGTGTTGCGCGACGGAGCGCTGGTTTGCGCCTATCGCCAGCGGGCGCAAGCGCGTGCGCGCGAGCGCTATTCGTGGGAGCACGTCGTCGATCAATACGAAGAGTTGTTTGCGCGTTTGACCGGCGATGCGCGACCGAATCGCCCGGCGGCGGATGGAACACCGAGCGACGAACCGGAATTGGAGCGGGTACACGTTCGCGCCGCGGATTGACGGGCGAAACAGCGGAACTGCGACGCGATCGGCGCACTGTCTACTTGACCGAACGGGCGTCGGCTGGTCGCGCAAAGAGCGCATCCGGAATGGGCCGGTTGAACGCCACTTCGTCGTAGTTGACCCGACTCGTCTGCACGCCACCGCGGTAATGGTCCACCACAAAGGGGAACATCACGCCGTCGATATCGAGAAAACGCAGAAAACGATCCTCTTCGGTCGATTCCTCGCCTTTGTCGTTGCGCCGCTTGTAGATCGCTTTGGCTGGCAGCCCTGTCCGGGCGTCGAATTCGAATTCGACGCTGAAACCATCCGGATAGACGAGGCGGACCACTTCGTTGCGGCGCGCGACGCCGGCCTCGCGCCGCCCGATGTAACTCAGGCGCGCCCCTTCGGCGCGCCACCAGCCGCGCACGATGTTGTCGTAGCTGGTGCGCATGGCGCGTTGAAAGTCGGCGATTTGGTCCGGTTTCATGTCGCGGAGGGTGCGCGCCGCCCCGTCGTACACCCAACCGCTCGTTCCGACGTTGGTCTGGATGATGCGCCCTTCGCTGGCACGAAACTCCGTGCGCTCGCGGTCTGGATAGACCAAGTAGTCAACGAACGGGACAGGAACGGTCGGCTTGCCGTC
>CAKZOF010000688.1 GCA_937135995.1 uncultured Pyrinomonas sp. | reverse complement strand
AGCGGTTGCAAAAGTTGATCGCGGCGGCAGGCATCGCCTCGCGGCGCAAGGCCGAGGAGTTGATCCTCGCTGGCGAGGTAAGCGTCAACGGCCGCACGGTGCGCGAACTCGGCACCAAGGCCGATCCCGAGCGCGATCACATCAAGGTCAGCGGACGGTTGATCAATCCGTTGCTCCAGCGACGCGAAAAGGTTTACGTCCTGCTCAACAAGCCGCGCGGTGTGCTGACCAGTCTTGCCGATCCCGAACGACGCCCGCTTGTCTCCGAGCTCGTTCCACCGTCGCTCGGACGGCTCGTGCCCGTGGGCCGACTCGACTTCAACAGCGAAGGGTTGCTCATTCTGACCAACGACGGCGAACTGGCCAACTTCATCGCCGCCGGACGCGCCGTCGCCAAAGTCTATGAGGTGAAGGTCAAAGGCAAGCCGCCCGAAGAGGCCATCGAATGGTTGCGGCGCGGCTTGCGACTCGACGACGGCACGCGCACGGCTCCGGCCGAGATCCGCAAGCTGGCCGAAACGGATGCCAACACGTGGTACGAAGTGATCCTCCGCGAAGGCAAAAATCAGCAGATCCGTCGCATGTTCGACGCGATCGGCCATTCCGTGGTCAAGCTCCGCCGCGTCGCCATTGGTCCCGTTCGCGATGAGCGGCTCGCTCCCGGCGAGTGGCGCTTTCTGCGCCCCGACGAGATAAAAGCCTTGCGCGCGGCCAAAGCGCCAGCGCGCGCGCGTACGCTCTCGCGCCGCAGCCGCGGCCGCACCTGAGATAAAGCCACCTTATTCTGCTTCCGCTGAGGATTAACGAGTTTTTGCTGCGGATAAAGAAGATTTATGGCGGCGATTGCGCTAGAATAGAGGGTGAACGAAGAGGGCGCTTGACCAGCGCCCGATCACCTTCCATTCGGAGCGAGCATGGATTTCGAACTGAACGAAGATCAGAAGCAAGTCAAGATGAGCGTGCGCGAGTTTGCCGAGGCCGAGATCGCACCGCACGCGCGCGAGTGGGACGAAACGCAACACTTCCCCGCGGAGCTCATCCCGAAGCTGGCCGAACTCGGCTTGATGGGGATCATCTTCCCAGAGGAGTACGGCGGTGCCGGCATGGGGTACGTCGAGTACGCGATCATCATCGAGGAGTTAGGTCGCGTTGATGGGGCGATTGGATTGTCGGTCGCGGCGCACAATTCGCTCTCGTCGAACCACATCTACATGTTTGGAACCGAACAGCAGCGGCGCAAGTACCTCGTGCCGCTAGCGCGCGGCGAACATCTCGGTGCATGGGGATTGACCGAGCCGAGCGCCGGTTCAGACGCTTCGGGAACGCGAACCACCGCCGTGCGGCGCGATGGTGGTTGGATCGTCAACGGCTCGAAGAACTTCATCACGCACGCGATCCATGCCGATACATGCGTTGCCGTCGCTTCCACCGACCGTGCCAAAGGAAGCAAGGGGATCACGGCTTTCATCTTCGAGAAAGGGATGCCGGGCTTTTCGCCGGCCAAAAAGGAGAACAAGCTCGGCATGCGCGCTTCGGAGACGGCGAGCGTGGTCTTCGAGGACTGCTTCGTGCCGGACGAGAACCGTTTGGGCGAAGAGGGCATGGGCTTCATCAACGCGATGCAGGTGCTCGATGGCGGTCGCATCTCGATCGCCGCGCTGGCCGTCGGCATTGCGCAAGGGGCGTATGAGGCAGCCATCAAGTACGCCAAAGAGCGCGTGCAGTTTGGCAAGCCCATCGCCGAGTTTCAAGCTATCCAGTTTAAACTGGCAGACATGGCGACTAGCATCGAAGCGGCGCGCTTGTTGACGTTGCGCGCGGCCCGCATGAAGGACCTCGGGCGTCCCGTGACCAAATACGCTTCGATGGCGAAGCTGTTCGCTTCCGAGATGTGCGTGCGCGTCTGCGAAGAAGCGATCCAAATCCACGGCGGATACGGCTACACCAAAGACTACCTGCCGGAAAAATGCTGGCGCGATGCCAAACTGCTCACCATCGGCGAAGGCACGTCCGAGATTCAGCGCATCATCATCGCGCGGCAACTTCTGCGAGAACTGAACGAATGAGCACAGCGATCGAGCGAATACTGGCGGGGGACGAGCGCGCCATCGCGCGCGCCATCTCCAAGGTCGAAGACGGCGCCGAAGATGCTGCTGCGTTGATGAGAGCGCTCTTTCCGCATGCGGGCCGCGCGTTGGTCATCGGGATCACGGGCGCGCCCGGCGCCGGTAAATCCTCGTTGGTCGATCGGCTCGCGGCGTTCTATCGGCAGCGGGGCGAGCGGGTCGGCATCGTGGCCGTTGATCCGTCGAGTCCTTTTTCGGGCGGCGCGATTCTCGGCGACCGCATCCGCATGAACCGCTTGGGACTCGATTCCGGCATCTTCATCCGCTCCATGGCTACGCGCGGGCAACTCGGCGGCTTGGCGCGCGCCACCGTCGACGCCGTCACCATTCTCGATGCAGCGGGCTTCGGGCGCATCATTGTCGAGACTGTGGGGGTCGGCCAAGACGAGATCGAGATCGTCAAGGCAGCCGATGTCACATGCGTCGTGCTCGTGCCCGGCATGGGCGACGACGTGCAGGCGATCAAGGCTGGCATCATGGAGATCGGCGACATCTTCGTCATCAACAAGGCCGACCGCGATGGCGTGCTCCGCACGGAGAGGGAGTTGCAGGCGCTGCTCTCGCTTGTCCAGCGCGACGATGGGTGGTTGCCGCCCATTGTGCGGACGGTGGCTACGGAGAACAAAGGCATCGATGAACTGGCGGCGGCCATCGAGCGCTGGCGCGCGTTTTCGGCCGAACGGCCGAGCGGACACGCGCGCCGCGCCGCCATCGCACGGTGGCGCATTCTGGAATTGTTGCGCGAAAAGCTGCTGGCGCAAGCTTTGAGTCGCGAGAGCGTACGGTCGCGCTTGGAGGAGTTGGCGGCGGAGGTGGCTGAAAAGAAGCGCGATCCATACTCTGCCGTGGATGAACTGCTCGGCAAAGACGGGCGCGCGCCATCCGGCGCTTGAAACCGGCCGAAAGCGACGGAGGGAATCGCGAGGACTCTCCGGTATGCAACGTGCGGCATAGACTTCGACAGAGAACGCCCGCTTTTGTCGTAACTTCGGTTTATGCACGACGAACAGAGCATGCGGATCGAACACATCGGCGTTGCCGTCGACAGAATTGAAGACGCGCTCGCCTTCTGGCGCGACGCGTTGGGGCTGGAACTTGCGCACGTCGAAGAGGTCGCGGAGCAGCGCGTGCGCGTCGCCATGCTGCCCGTCGGCGAGACACGCATCGAATTGATCGAAGCAACCGATGCGGAATCGCCCATCGCCAAATTCATCGCCAAACGCGGGGCCGGCATACACCACATCGCCGTGCGCGTCGGTGACCTGCGTGCTGCCTTGGCGCGCTTGAAAGAGCGCGGCGTGCGGCTCATCGACGAAGAGCCGCGCCCTGGAGCCGACGGTTGCGCGATCGCCTTCATCCATCCATCGGCTACGGGCGGTGTGCTCGTCGAACTGGTCGAACGTGCCGACCGCGAGCGATGACGAGCACCGGCACACTGCGAACCGAAAGCGATGATGAGCGGGGCGCACCGCAGTCGCGCCCGATGTGGCAAGCTCAAGCGGTCGCTTCAGTGAAACGTGGCGGCGACGGAGCTCCGCTCATCTGGCTGGCGCCACGTCGTTCGGCCTTTTCGGTTTGTGCCGACTGGACAGCGAGGCTTCCGAGAACATAATCTTGACGGTTCGCGCGCCGTGGATCAGCGAGACAGAGCGAAGAGGTCTCGCGATTCGTCCGGCGTTGGGACGAGAACATGGGCAGCTGAAGCGCCCAAACGACAGAGGAGAACGGATTGAACGCCAAACAGAAGAGCATCATCGCGGCGGTCGTCACCGTCGTCGTCGCCATCGTTCTGATCGCGTGGTGGACGCGTGCCGGAAAGGCTTCGACCACGGTTCTGACCGCAGAGGACATGGCATTGATCGCCAGCGAGCAACCGGCCCCGGTGCGCGCGCAACTTGCCGCGAGCGAAGAAGCGCGCAAGGAGTTTGCTGAGAACATCAAACAGTTGCTCGCCATCGCCGAAGCGGCGCGCGCAGCCGGCGTGGACAATCGGCCCGAAGTGCGGCAGCAACTTGAGTTGTTGCGCTCTTTCGTCATCGCACAGCAGTACGAGGTCGACCGACGCCGCGAGGGCAAATCGCCCGATCAGATCGTGTCGCCTGCCGAAGTGGAGAACTTCTTGAAGGATCCAGCGCAGCGGGCGCAGTTCGAGCGGTTCTTGGAGGTGTTGCGCAAGGGCGGCGCGCCCGAAGACGCGCTCAAAGAGCAGCGCCAACAAATCGAGCAACAGTGGGCGCGCATTCAGATCGCGGCGCGCAAGGGAAAGGAAATTGGTCTTGACCGCGACCGGCGCGTGCAATTGCAGATCGCGCTGCAGGAAGCGCGCTTGTTGGCGGGAGCGTACCTGCGCGATCTCGAGCCGCGCGTGCGCGCCACGGATCAGGAGATAGACCAATATATCGCGCAGCACCCGGAGCTTGACCCGAAACAGGCGCGCGCCAAAGCCGAGCAGATACTTGCGCGCGCGCGCGCTGGCGAGGATTTCGCGACGCTGGCCAAACAGTACTCCGCCGATCCGGGAAGCAAAGAGCAGGGGGGCGACCTCGGTTGGTTCGGGCGCGGGACCATGGTCAAGCCTTTCGAGGAGGCGGCCTTTGCGCTGCAACCGGGCCAGATCAGCGACATCGTCGAGACGCCCTTCGGGCTGCACATCATCAAGGTCGAAGAGCGGCGCAAGCAGAACAAAGATGGCAAGCAGGAAGAAGAGGTGCACGCGCGCCACATCCTGATCGCTCCTGGAGGAGCGCAGGCTAACAATCCCTTCTTGCCGCCGATGTCGCCCCGCGATCAAGCGCGCGCGGCCATCGAGCAGGAGAAAGAGAAGAAGCTTCTCGAAGAGATCACGCGGCGTTCGCGCGTGCGCGTCGCGGAGAACTACACCGTGCCGCCGCCACCAACGCCGGCGGCGCAACCATCGCCTGCTGGACGTTGATGCGCGGCCGGGCGCTTTTGCGGACGTGATCGCTGTTGCGAAGTCGTGATCGGAGGCCGAGGACGCTCGTGCGATTCGGTGATCATCGCCTCGAGATCGTATCGGATGGTACGTTCGGCTTGGATGGTGGCGCGATGTTCGGCATTGTGCCGCGCGTTCTCTGGTCGAAGGTGGCTCCGCCGGACGAACGCAATCGCATCCGGCTCGGCCTGAACTGTTTGTTCATCGAGGCGGGCCACGAGCGCATCCTCGTTGAAACCGGCATCGGTGACAAATGGTCGGCCAAGCACGCCGACATCTACGCCATCACGCGACAGCGGAGCTTGCGCGAAGCGGTGCGCGCCGCGACCGGATACGCTGCCGAACAGATCACCATTGTCATCAACACGCACCTTCACTTCGATCACGCGGGCGGCAATACCACGCGCGACGCGACTGCGGGGCGCATCGCGCCGACGTTTCCCAACGCACGCTATCTCGTCTCGCGCGGCGAGTAC
>CAKZOF010000687.1 GCA_937135995.1 uncultured Pyrinomonas sp. | reverse complement strand
GCGCTGTCCGGCAGCGAGTCGCTCCGCTTTGAGGATTTCGTTTTCGGCAGCAGTCGGCAGTGAGAGCAACTCCGCTCCCACTTCGACGATCACTGCGCAAGCGTCGCACTCTCCGCGCCCGCCGCAGTGGGCGCGGAAGCGCGCCCCCAAACGTTTGGTCGCTTCCCACAGGTAGGTTCCCTCAGGAACCACTCCGCTCAAACCATCGGGCTCATATCGCAAATAAACGCTCATCTACTCGGCCTCTTTCCCGTCGGAGAGACTACAAGGCAAGGTACACTCAAACAGTTCGATTTTCAACCGCGGGACTGCTGGCGCACCGACGCAGTTTGCGGGCCGACGGGTCCGCAAAGCCGCCTCGCGTACTCATCAGTCTAGTTGATCTCCGCAAAGAGCGACGGCACTTCCCCCCTTCTCGACATCGATCTGTTTCCGTGAAGCCTAACAGAAAGAAGTTAGCGCGCTACCTACCAGCCGCCCGCGTGGTTCGACATCGATCTGTTTCCGTGAAGCCCAACGGAAAGAGCCAAAAAACGGAAGAGGCGAGCGCCATCGGCGGCTCGCCTCTTCTCGCGTGGGTGTCGCTCGAAAGCTTCTGTCTAGAACTACTTTTGCGCTCGCGCCAGCGCCAAACGCACGCGCGGCTCCATCGTCTCCGGCAAGCGGTGCGCTGGCGTTCGCTCGCGGCAATCGGCACACAAACCGAAGATGCGCAGCGAATGCTGCGTCGGCTCAAAGCGATACCGCGCGGCGATTTCGGTCTGAATCGCTTCCAACTCCGAAGAGAGGAACTCGATCGTGTGGCCGCACTCGATGCAAATCATGTGATGGTGGTGCGGAAGCTTGGAGTTGCGCTCGTAGCGCGTCCGGCCGTCGCCGAAGCGCACCTCGCGGGCGATGCCCGCTTCGGTCATCAACTTCAAGGTGCGATAGACGGTCGTCTGCCCGATGGTTGGATCCTTCTCTTGCACCAGACGATAGAGATCTTCGCTCGAAAGATGATCGTCCGATGCAAGAAAGACATCGAGGATCAGATCGCGCTGCGCCGTGCGCTTCAATCCGGCGCGCTGAATGTGACGGTGAAAGATCTCTTTCTCGTCCGCCGGCGTGGCCGTGTGATGCGTGCCGTTGGAACGCTCGCGCAACGGTAGTGTGGATGCCGGTTGTGCCATCTGTTCGTTTCTCCTCGCTTGCTCTTGCTGCTTCCGCTTGCCCATGTTCGATGTTACCGAACGCCGTCTTCTTCCTCTTGACGACACTCAGCGCATAGCCCGTGAACGACCACCTCTAAACCCTCGATCTCGTGATCGTTCAGCTCCATCCCTTTGGTTTCAACGCGCACGCGGTCGGCCGCGACATCCTCGATGCGCCCGCACCGACGGCAGATGAAGTGGTGATGCGGCTCCAACCGAATGTCGTACCGCGTCACCCCTCCGCGCACGTAGATCTCCTGCACCAACCCTGCCTCCCGCAACGCGTGCAGCGTGTTGTATACGGTCGCCCGCGACGCACACGGAAACCGACAGTTCACCGCCGCCTCGATCTCGTCGGCCGTCGGGTGCGTCCGATGACGCCACAAATAGTCGAGCACGGCGTAGCGCTGCGGCGTCACCTTCAGCCCCGCCTCCCGCAGCCGCTGCTCGATTAAACGCCTCGTTTCGGTGGACATCTTTGTCGTCAACGTTCAAGCTTACGTCCGCCGAGATCGGTTGTCAAATGCGCCGAACGCGCGCACCCACCGATGGCAACGGTCCAGCGGTGGCGTGGGCCCCTCGTTCCCGAAGCGTCGCGAAAACTTCCGAAACGGCTCGCTCGGAAGCTTTCATCCGCAGGCCGTCGACAAAAAAATGCAAAGAAATCAAGGTGCGCATCAGAAATCAACGCCTCGCCTGCGAGCCACAAGGGAAGTCGCACGCTCCGATGCGTGTTGCTGTCGGTGCGGGCGCTCGCGCCCTTGTCTAAAACCTGAAAGGCACTCCACCGCCCGAAGCCCGATGGCATGGCTCGGGAGCACGACCAAGTCTCTGCCGGAGAATTGTTTAAAATCAAACAAAAGCTTGCAACCTAGCGTCATTTGCTCTATACTTCGCCGCTGGAGTCGCGGCGCTGGTCACTGCGCCCGATCTCGTTTCGTCCGCACCAACCGAAGAGCGTTCGACGTCTCCGCTCTCTTGCAGGCACTGAATCTCGACGCTTCGGCGCGTGCGCGCGGCCTTTGCTTTTCAACAAAGTTTTGATTCGGGCTTGTTCCCGTGACCCACCTTTCGCTCGAGATGTCTTTGCGAACGCGCGCTCTCCTCCGAAAGATCCTTTGCGGCCTCGCCTTTGGCGGCTTGGGCTTTCTGGTCAACCTCTGGCCGCTCGAAATCTTTCCGAGCATCCATTTGGTCTTCGGGTCGGCCGTGGCGCTCCTTTGTGCGGCCTACTATGGAGCGCTGGGCGGGGCAACGGCCGGGCTGGTCGCCGGGCTGCGGACGTGGTGGCTGTGGGGGCAGCCCTTTCCGACAAGCGCCGTGCTCGCGTGCGGCGAAGCGGCTTTTGCCGGCTACTTCCACAAGCGCGGGCGAAGGTTGCTCTACGCGACGCTCGCCTACTGGATCTTCTTCGGCGGTTGGATCAACATCCTCCTGCAGCATTACCTCTACGGCCTGCCGTGGTCTTTGAGCTGTGCGCTCGGGCTACGCAGTTTCGTCAACGGCTTTTTTAGCGCCCTGCTGGCAGAGGTCGCGCTGCTGGTCAGCGATGCCATTAACCGGAAGAGGCATGAAGCGACCGAACCGCGCTTGAGCCATGCCTCGGCCATCAGCTTCGCGCTGATGCTCGGCATCTTCGTTCACATCTCGGTCACCATCATCGGGCTTGCGCGCTACGTACATAACGAGATCGTCGATTCATCGCGCGCCGACGCGACCGCGCGCGCAGCCTCGCTGCGGCGTGCCATCAGCGGGCGCATGGAAACCTATCGCCGCATGGTCCAGACAGTGGCCGATCTGATCCGCGAGGATGAAATCGAGCTGCGCGATGCGGAACGCCTCACGCGACTTATCGAAACCGTGCGGCGAGAGAATCCGGAACTGGCCGGCATGTACGTGGCGGATCTAGCGGGGCACACCGTTGCCTTTTCGCCCCCGAAGGACGATCGCGGCCGGTCGTTGATCGGCCGCGATTACAGCGACCGGCAATACTACCGAGACACGTTGCGCACCCGAAGCACCGTCTTCTCTGGCATCTACCTCGGGCGCGGTGGGATGAATGCGCCGACGGCGGCGATCACCGCCCCCGTCTTCGCCAAGGGCCACGACGAGATGGTTGGACTCGTCGTCGCTTGGCACAAACTGCAACCTTTCTACGAGATCGTGCGGGCAATGGCGCGTAATCCGTTCGATCGTGTGGTGATCACGGATGCGGACGGATTGCTCGTCGCCGATTCGACTCTGCCAGCGGAGAAGTATTTGCTTCCGCAAAGCGTCGCCGATCTTCCGTTCTACACGCAAACAGTGAACGCGAAATCCGGCGTCGTGAAATTCAGTGAACAGCGCGAGAACGACTCGACTGCTGTACGGCGAGTTGGCAACCAATCGTGGATCGCGTGGGAGACCGTTCCCGAATCCGGATGGAAGATCATCGTTCAGGCCTCGCTTCGCCCGGCGGAAGAACTGATCGCCAACCTCTATCTCAAGGCGCTTGGCATTCTGGTTGGCCTGGCGCTTACGTCCGTCCTCATCTCCAATCTCATCGGCCGGTACCTCAGCCTTCCACTTGAAGCGCTCGAAAAGAGCGCGCTTCGCTTGGCGAGCGGAGATCTCGCCGCGCGGCCCCCTCTCGCCAAGATGAGGACACGCGAAGCTTACCGTTTAACGCAAGCCTTTGCGCGCATGGCCGACAGCATCGAGCAAGCTTGGGAAGAACAGCAGGCGCTTACTTCGCGGGCCAAAGAAGCGGCGCGCCAAGCGCGCGAGCGTGCCGATTGGATCGCGGCGCTCGACAAAGTCGGGCAAGAGTTGTCTTCGACCTTCGATGTCATAAGCATTTGCCGGGCGGCGAAGAACTACGCTCTATCGCAAGTGCCAGCCGACAACTTCATCATCTCCAACTACGACGATGCGACCGAAGAGATCACCTGCGCCTACGCTTGGGTCGATGGTGAAGAGCAGGATCCGGCGAGCTTTCCGCCGCTTCCGCTGAGCGAAAGCGTCCACAGTCAAGCGATCCGCTCGCGCCAGCCGTTGATCGTCAGCGACTTCGTGACGGAGAACGAAGGGGCTTTGACCTACTACATCGGCGCAGATGCGCGGCGCATACGCTCCGTGCTCTACGTCCCGCTCATCGCTTTCGATCGCGTCGCCGGCACGTTGCAAGTTCAAAGCACGCAGCCCAACCGTTATTCGTCGGCGGAAGTGGAGAAGTTGATGCCGCTCGCCAGCCACATCGCCATCGCGATCAGCAATGCACGTCTGTTCGCACAGGTCCAGCGTGGCAAAGTCGAGTGGGAGCTGACCTTCGACAGCATGTCCGACGGCATCTTCATCTTCGACGAAGCCGGGTGCTTGATCCGCGCCAACCGCGTCGCGGCGGAGATGGAGCGCAGCACGGTGAACGCGCTCGTCGGCCGGCGTTGCTGCGACGTGCTGTCGAACGCCGCGGGCGGGCCGTGCATGGTCGCCGAAGCCGTCGAGAAAGGGCAGCGGATCACGCGCGAGATCCGTCCGACGCGCTTCGATCATCCGCTGCTTGTGACGGTGGAGCCGCTGCGCGCCGAAGGCAGGATCTTGGGCGCGATTGCCATCGCCCGCGACTTGAGCGAACTCAAACGAGCCGAAGAAGAGGCGCGAACGCAGCGCGAACTCGTGTCGCAGCTCATCGAGTCGGCGCAAGAAGCCATTTGCGCTATCGATGCGCACGGACGCACGACGTGGTTCAACCGGCGCTTGTGCGAAGCCACGGGTTACGCGGCGGACGAGTTGCTCGGCGGCGATCTGGCGCTGGTGGTCCACCACGAAGACCGCGCGCTCATTCGCCGCACGGCGCAGCGTGCGCTCGGCGGCCAACGCGATTTTTGCGAAGCACGCTTCCTGCGCAAAGATGGCGAGACGCGGTGGTTCACGGCCAGCTTCTCACCAGTCAGAATCGATGATCGAGTCTCGTTCGCGCTCGTCGTAGCGCGCGACGTGACCGAGGAACGGCGCATCGCCGAGCAGATGGAACAGACGAGCAAACTGGCCGCTGTCGGGCAACTCGCCGCCGGCGTCGCGCACGACTTCAACAATCTGCTCTCCGTCATCTTGGGCCGCGCCCAATTGCTCAAGCGAAAGGCACTTGATGCGAGGATGCGCGAAAGCCTCGAAGTCATCGAACGCGCAGCGCTGGACGGAGCGGCCACGGTCCGTCGCTTGCAGAACTTCGCGCGCCGCCGGACAGAAGAAGCCAAAGAGCCGGTTGATCTTGGCCGCACCTTGCAAGAAGTGTTGGAGCTGACGCGCACGCGATGGCGCGATGATGCCAGAGCCAAGGGCATCAGCTACGAAGTGGAACTACGGGCCGAAGATGAGTTGATCG
>CAKZOF010000686.1 GCA_937135995.1 uncultured Pyrinomonas sp. | reverse complement strand
TATAACTTTGACTTAACCTAGCCGAGCGGCTAGCATGGGGCCTTGCCGCGAGGAGTTCCCGAGCTGTGAACACGCGAATCGCCATTTTCGATACGACCTTGCGCGACGGTGAACAGGCCCCCGGCTGCTCCATGACCGTCGAGGAGAAGGTTCGCCTCGCCGCGCAACTCGAAGAACTCGGCGTCGACGTCATCGAAGCCGGGTTCCCCATCGCTTCCGAAGGCGACTGCGCCGCCGTGCGCGCCGTCGCCGAGCGCTGCCAGCGCGCCACCGTGGCGGCGCTGTGTCGCACCACCGAGCAAGACATCGTCTGCGCCGCCGAAGCGCTCAGTCGCGCCGCGCGGCCGCGCCTGCACATCTTTCTGGCAACGTCGGACATCCACCTCGAGTACAAGTTGCGCAAGAGCCGGGCGGAGGTCGTCAACATGGCCCAGCGCGGCGTGCGGCTCGCCCGCGCGTTGGTCGAAGAGGTCGAGTTTTCGGCTGAAGATGCTACGCGCAGCGAGGTCGATTTCCTTTGCGAGGTGCTGGAGGCAGCCATCGCCGAAGGGGCTTCCATCATCAACATCCCTGACACCGTCGGTTACGCGCTGCCGACCGAATACGGCAGGCTGATCCGCACCGTGCGCGAGCGCCTTGGCCGCCGCCACCCGCACATCACCATCAGTGCTCACTGCCACAACGATCTCGGCTTGGCCGTGGCCAACAGCCTCGCTGCCATCGAAGCGGGCGCGCGTCAAGTCGAATGCACCGTCAACGGCATCGGCGAGCGCGCCGGCAACGCCGCGCTCGAAGAGATCGTCATGGCCTGCGTCGTGCGCGCCGATCGGCTCCCCTTCGAAACGGGAATTCGCACGCCGCTGCTCTACCCGACGAGCCAAATGCTCAGCGAGATCATCGGCTTTTCGGTGCAGCCGAACAAGGCCATCGTCGGGCGCAACGCCTTTGCGCATGAAGCGGGGATACACCAGCACGGCGTCCTCAGCAACCCGCTCTGCTACGAGATCATGACGCCGGAATCGGTCGGCGCGCCCGTCGATCGAATCGTGCTCGGCAAGCACTCGGGACGCCATGCCTTGGCCCAGAGGTATGCCGAACTGGGCCATCCGCTCGCGCCAGCGGAACTGGAAGCGATCTATAAGAAGTTTATTCGATTGGCTGATCGCAAAAAGAAGATTTATGACCAAGATCTGCTGGCGCTGCTCCATGCGCGCACCAGCGCCCCGCGAAACGAACCAACGAGACCGACCGTGCCGCATTGGAGCGGCGCATGAAAGGTGAGATGAAGCTGCGAATCGCGCTTTTGCCGGGCGACGGCATCGGCCCCGAAGTGACGCGCGAAGCGGTGCGCGTTCTGCAAGCGGTGGCCGAGCTGTGCAGCCACGACTTCGAGTTTCAGGAGCTGCCCGTCGGCGGAGTAGCCATCCGAGAGCATGGCTCTCCGCTTCCTGTCAACACGCTGGACGCTTGTCTTGCTAGCCAAGCGGTGCTGCTCGGCGCCGTCGGCGCGCCTGAGTACGACCATCTTCCGCCTGACCGGCGTCCCGAGGCCGGCCTGCTCACCTTGCGACAGGCGCTCGGGGGCTTT
The DNA here is from genome assembly GCA_937135995.1 of uncultured Pyrinomonas sp. GTDB lineage: Bacteria > Acidobacteriota > Blastocatellia > Pyrinomonadales > Pyrinomonadaceae > Pyrinomonas. The sequence goes on along the minus strand of CAKZOF010000686.1, from coordinate 3,626 downwards.
GCCAATCTTCGCCCCGTGGTCTTTCACGAAGCGCTCGCGCCCGCCAGTCCGCTGCGTCCCGAGAAGATCAAAAACGCCGATCTGCTGATCGTGCGTGAACTTCTCGGCGGACTCTACTTCTCCGAACCGCGTGGCTTCACCGTGGAAGACGGCGTCGCCGTGGCCGCTTACAACACCCTGCGGTACGAGGCGCACGAAATCGAGCGCGTCGCTCACGTTGCCTTTCAAGCGGCCCGCCGCCGCCGCCGTCGCGTGACCTCGGTCGACAAGGCCAACGTCCTCGAGACCTCGCAATTGTGGCGCGCCACGGTCGCGCGCGTCGCCCGTTCTTACCCGGATGTCGAGCTGGAACACATCTACGTCGATGCTTGTGCAATGCGTCTGGTGAGCGAACCCGCGCGCTTTGATGTCGTCCTCGCCGAGAACCTCTTCGGCGATATCCTGTCGGACGAGGCCGCCGTCGTCAACGGCTCGCTCGGCACGCTCGCCTCGGCGACCATCGGCGGCACAGTGGATCTTTACGAGCCGGTCCATGGCTCGGCGCCTGACATCGCCGGACGCGGCATCGCCAATCCCATCGGCGCCATCGCGTCGGCCGCTCTCATGCTCCGCTACACGGCGCGACTCGAACAGGAGGCGCGCGACATCGAGATGGCAATCAAACAGGTGCTCGACGCTGGCTACGCCACGCCCGATCTGCAAAGCGCGAGCACACGGTGCGTGGTCGGCACCGCTGAGATGGGACAGCTCATCGCTGAAGCGTTGGCCGAGATCGTCGATCTGCGGCGCGCCTATCATGCCGTTTGAACCATGGGACGCACACTGCTGGACAAGATCTGGGAAGAGCACGTCGTCCATCAACCGGTCGGCGCGCCGGCCCTGCTCTACATCGATCTCCACCTCGTGCACGAAGTGACCTCGCCGCAAGCTTTCGACGGCTTGCGCGCGGCCGGACGGCGCGTCCGTCGTCCCGATCTGACCGTTGCCACGGTAGACCACAACGTGCCGACCGCCGATCGGCATCTTCCCATCGCCGATCAGGTCGCGGCGCAACAGATCGCCGCGCTGCGGCGCAACTGCCGCGAGTTCGGCATCACGCTTTTCGACATCGATTCCGCGTACCAAGGCATCGTTCACGTCATCGGGCCGGAACTGGGGTTGACGCAGCCCGGCATGACCATCGTCTGCGGCGATAGTCACACCAGCACGCACGGCGCGTTCGGCGCGCTCGCTTTTGGCATCGGCACGAGCGAAGTCGAGCACGTGCTCGCCACGCAGTGCTTGCCCCAGCGCAAACCGCGCACCATGGCCGTTCGCGTTCACGGTGAACTCCCACCGGGCGTCGCGGCTAAAGACCTCGCCCTTGGCATCATCCGCGCCATCGGCACGGATGGAGCCACCGGTCACGTCATCGAGTACATGGGCCCAGCCGTGCGCGCGCTCTCCATGGAAGGGCGCATGACGCTCTGTAACATGAGCATCGAAGCAGGCGCGCGCGCGGGCATGATCTCGCCCGATGAAAAGACTTTCGCCTACCTACGCGGGCGGCCGTTCGCGCCGCAAGGCGCCGCGTGGGAGGCAGCTGTGCGACGGTGGAGCGAGTTGGCCAGCGACGACAAAGCGAGCTTCGATCGCGTCGTCGACATCGAAGCTCGCACGCTCGCCCCGTTCGTCACGTGGGGCACCAGTCCAGGCCAAGTCGTTGCCGTCACTGAACGGGTACCCGATCCGGCACAGGCACCCACCGAAACGGAGAGACGCGCCGCCGAACGCGCGCTCGCTTACATGGGACTCGCACCGGGCATGCCCATCGAAGAGATCCCGGTCGATCGGGTCTTCATCGGCTCGTGCACCAACGCACGACTCGAAGACCTGCGCGCGGCGGCCGCCGTGGTGCGCGGCTACCGCGTCCATCCGCGCGTGCGCGCCATGGTCGTCCCCGGTTCGCAACAGGTCAAGCGCGCCGCCGAAGCGGAACAACTCGACCAGGTCTTCCGACGCGCAGGCTTCGAGTGGCGCGACCCCGGCTGTTCGATGTGCTTGGGAATGAACGCCGATACGCTGCAACCAGGAGAACGCTGCGCTTCAACGAGCAACCGCAATTTCGAAGGGCGACAAGGGCGCGGCGGGCGCACACATCTGGTCAGTCCAATGATGGCCGCCGCAGCCGCCATCGCCGGGCACTTCATCGACGTGCGCCAGTGGAAATTCAAGTGACCGGTGTCCCCCGCTTGGACGGACGAACCGAAGAGAGACCCCAAGGAGCACGAGATGCAACCCTTTCGCGTTCACACAGGACTGGTCGCGCCGCTCTACCGGCCCAACATCGATACAGATCAGATCGTCCCGAAGCAGTTTCTCAAGCGCATCGAACGCACCGGGTTCGGGCAGTTTCTCTTCTACGATTGGCGTTATCTGCCCGACGGACGACCCGATCCATCCTTCGTGCTCAACATGCCGCGCTACCGCGGGGCGAGCGTGCTCGTCGCCGGACGCAATTTCGGTTGTGGGTCATCGCGCGAACACGCGCCTTGGGCGCTCGCCGACTACGGCTTTCGCGCCGTCATCGCCCCGTCTTTCGCCGACATCTTCGCCAACAACGCCATCAAGAACGGGCTGCTTCCGGTCGTGCTCGACGAAGAGATCGTGCAACTCATCGCGACCCGCGCCGAACAGAGCGCCTACACGCTTACCATCGATCTCGAACAGGGCGAAGTGCGCGACCCAAACGCTTCGTTGGCGCGTTTTCAAATCGACCCCTTCGCGCGCCACTGCTTGCTCAACGGTCTTGATGAGATCGCGTTGACGCTGCAACACGAAACGCTCATCGCCGCCTATGAAGAGCGTCGGCGCCGGAGAGATCTTTGACCGCTCCTCCTTGAAGTCTCTGCTGCTGTGCCATTGAAAATGCCGCTCGACCCCCATCGAGCGGCATCTTTTTCTTCAGCTTCTCTTGGCGAAGCGCAAACCAACGGGGACCCGGCCCCTGTCGTGGGCGGCGGCTCAGACGGCGTAGTCGGATATCTCCGTCGTCGGTTCTTCCGCCGTGCGCGCTCCATCCTCGGAAGCGACCAGACGCGCCTCTTCTTCGCGCCGTTTGTCTTGCGCCTCTTTCAGCTGTAACATGCGGCAGCTTCCCTCGAAGACCGCGCCGTTTTCCACCACTAGCGCCGGAGTCTGAATGTTGCCGGTGACCTTGGCAGCGCGCCCCATCTCGATCCGCTTCGAGGCCACGATGTCACCGTTGACTGTGCCATTGATGATCGCCACCGCCACTTCGATGTCGGCATCAACTTGCCCGCCAACGCTGACGATGAGCGTCCCGTCCGCCGACGCGATGCGCCCGGAAAGATGTCCATCGACGCGCAACAACGCTTTGAACGTCGCTTCGCCCTTGAGCACCGTACCGGCACCGACAAATCCACTCAGTTTGCCGTCTTTGATGTCGCGCGCCAACACTTCGCTCTCCGTGACGGCGCGCGGCGCTGGCGCACTCGGAACCGATGACGACGGAACGGCCGGAGCAGTTGCGTTCGTCGGATTGTCGTTCACCGCTTGCTCTTCTCTGGGATTTTTGCTGACTCTGAACATCGTCCGTCCTCCAAGAATGACCAACAAGATAGTCT
>CAKZOF010000685.1 GCA_937135995.1 uncultured Pyrinomonas sp. | reverse complement strand
GCGCTCGGGAATGGGCGACGGCTTCAAGCCGCGTTGGGCGAGCGAGCTTTCTTCAGCTCCGGCACATCCGATGCTGGCCAACGTTGCACCGCTGGCAGCCAGTTGTTTGATGAAGTCTCGCCGCGAGGTCTTGCGTGGCATTGGATCGGCATCCTTTCATCCGCGTTGCACAATCGCCGGAACGCGCGCTCCTCTTCTGAAAAGCGAGTCGGCTGTTGCACGTTTGTTGATCGTCCTAAGCTTGGCAAGATGCGGGCAAGTTGTCAACGTTTTCCCGAAATCTTCCGCAAGGGAGCGTCGCCCGCGAGCCGAACGTTCGTTCCTCAAACGAGCGCGAAGTCATAGGCTCACTTGCGATCTTCGGGGTTGACGGAAGTGGCCGTTGGTGCTCGCTGCCGCGATCAATGTTCTTCGGCAGCGAGCACACAGCGAACCGTGTCGCGAGCGATGAGCAATTCTTCATCGGTGGGGATCACGTAGGCGGCCAAGCGCGCGCCGTCGCGGCTAATCAGCCCTTCTCTGCCGTTGGTGTGGGCGAGGTTCTGCTCTTGGTCTAGTTCCAAGCCCATCCACTCCAAACCGGCGCAAATGCGCGCGCGCACGTCGGGCGAGTTCTCGCCGATGCCTCCCGTAAAGACCACTGCATCGGCTCCGCCCATCGCCGCGAGATACGCGCCGATGTACTTGCGCGCACGGTAACAGAAGATTTCGATCGCCAAGCGTGCGCGCCGATCGTCGTGTTCGCGTGCTTCGTCGAGCAGTTCGCGCATGTCATTGGTCAATCCCGAGATGCCGAGCAAACCGGATTGTTTATTGAGCAGCATTTCCACTTCCTGCGTTGTCAAGCCCTCTTTGGCAGCGAGAAAATCGACGATGGCCGGATCAATGTCGCCCGATCGCGTTCCCATCACCAGCCCTTCGAGCGGCGTCAAGCCCATGGAGGTGTCGACGGATTGGCCGCGCTTGATGGCCGTTGCCGAGCACCCGTTGCCGAGATGAAGCGTGATGATGTCGGTCTGCTCGCGTGCAATGCCACGCAACGTGCGGTAGCGATAGGCGACATAACGATGCGACGTGCCGTGAAAGCCGTAACGGCGAATGCGATGGCGGCGGTAGAGTTGATACGGAATGGCGTAAAGATAGGCATGCTCGGGAAGCGTTTGGTGAAAGGCTGTGTCGAACACGGCCACTTGCGGCACGCCCGGTCCCAAAATTTCGCGCGCGGCCATGATGCCGCGGATGTTCGCCGGATTGTGCAGGGGCGCAAGATCGATGCAGTCTTCGATGCCGCGCAGCACCTCGTCTGTGATGAGGAGCGAGCGGGTGAAGCGTTCGCCTCCGTGAACGACGCGATGGCCTACGGCGTGGATGTCAGCGACGCTGCGGATGGCGTCGATGTTCGCTTCCGTGGAACATGACCAGCGGAGTATCTGGTCGACGGCGGCGCGATGATCGCGCACTGCGGAGGCGAAGCGTTGCGGCGGGCGCCCTTCGGCTCGAAAGGTGATGATCGCCTCGCCGCCGATCCGTTCGATCATGCCGCGCGCCAGTTTGCGATCGGCGTTTTTTGCGATCAGGTCGAGATCGGTGGCGATCAGTTGAAACTTCACGGAAGAGCTTCCGCAATTGAGCACCAGCACGTTCATCTTGCACGCTCCAACATTGGAATGACCGTCACCGTAGGCGTTGGGCCGCTTCATCGGATCGTGCCCGCAGTGCGCTTTCGTCCACGGTCAAAATACGCCCCTCACGGAACAGTTCCTCTCCGGCGACCACGGTCAATTTCACGTCGCGCGCCGAGGACGAAAAGACGATGGCCGCCTGAACGTCGTGCACGGGCGTTTGGTGCGCGCTATCGAGTGCCACGGCGGTGAGGTCGGCCTCTTTGCCCGCTTCGCCTGGCGCGACCCCGTGTACGGCGCGGTGTTCGTCTGGGCGCTCGTCGGGGTCGCCGTGAGGCCGGGGCAGCCGCTAGGGGTGGTCGCTACCGCCTCCTTGCTCGCGCTTCTCTCCCTCCTGACG
>CAKZOF010000684.1 GCA_937135995.1 uncultured Pyrinomonas sp. | reverse complement strand
CGGGGAAATCGACGCCGACCGAACGCAGCAGGGCGTTGAAGTAACCGGCCCAACTGATGGCGACGGCGACGTTGCCGACGGCGTACTCGATGATCAAATCCCAACCGATGATCCACGCAATGATCTCGCCGAGCGTGGCGTAAGAATAAGTGTAAGCCGATCCCGAAATCGGCACCATGGAAGCGAGTTCGGCATAACAGAGCGCGGTGAACGCGCAGACCACCGCCGTGATCACGAACGAAAGCATCAAAGATGGACCAGCGCCGGGACGCGAGGCGTCGCCCGCCGCGGCCGTCCCTACGGTGGTGAAGATGCCGGCGCCGATGATCGCTCCAATGCCGAGCAACGTCACATTGAACGCCCCCAGAGCGCGTTTGAGCGAAAATTGCGGCCCTTCCGCCTCGGCTAAAATCGAGTCGAGATCTTTGGTGTGAAAAATCCCTCGCAACACGAAAGCCTCCACGTGCGTCGGAGCGAGCGGCAGTCGCCGATGCGCAAAAAGGAAGCTCGCTGCAACCGACGTGCGCGGAGTTTGTCATATTTTCGCGCGCGAAAGCAACGCCCGAACGAGATGCACGACCGACGAAAGAGCACCGAGCGCGCCGCTTACGGCCTCGCGACAGGCGTGTGCGCCTGTCGAACCCAGCGACAAACAAATTCGTTAAGTCTCTTTGCGCCGAAGCGAAACAGTGTCGAGGCGAAGACTTCGCAGACGCGTCGGGCTAGACGGAAGAGATAGTTCCGCCGGTTCCCGTGTTGTTTCACCATCCGAGCCAGCGACGACGAACTCAGCCCACGGCGTTCTCGGCGCTCGTGCGAGCTAGCACGGCTCCGAGGCTGTGCATCGGAAGCGTTCGGCTCTTTCCCGCGTTCTTTGCGTGCTTCGGGATCGCACGGCAGCGTGCGATTGGTGGAAGAGGTTCAACACGTCTCATCCTCGCGCTTCGGGATCCCAAACGTCCAGAAAGATCTCCATCACGCCGCCGCAGACCATGCCCTGCTCGCTTGCCTCATCCGCTGTCAAGCGAAAGGCGTAGAGGCCCGGTCTCCCGCTCCGCATCGTTTCGCGCGCTTCGGCCCACACTTCCGCTTCCACGCATCCGCCGCCGACTGTGCCGGCCACTTCGCCGTTCTCGAAGAAGAGCATCTTCGCCCCACGCCTTTGCGGCGTGGACCCACGCGTGTGCGCCACGGTTGCGACTACCACCCGTTCGCCGCGCGCGTTGGCTTCGCGGATCAACCGATAGACTTCTGCCTGCGATAAAGCGCCCATGTGCTTTGCGATGGTGTTCGAGAAGGTCGCCGCCGAGCGCTCGGTCGCTCCGACGCCGCTGGCGAACTGCGCAAAGGGTTCGCCCCCAAATCCGTCAGGGAACGCGTTCCGGCGATGTTGCGCCCGGCGTGCGTTGCGGCGGCGCTGTGCCCTCTTCTTTCAGCGTCTCTTCTTGCTCCGTTTCATCGAGGCGGGCACGCAGCCGTTCGATCTCGCTTTCGGTTCGCGCCAGCGAGGCTTCCAATCTTTGCCGCCGGCTGACGAGCAGATCGAGTTGCGCGCGCAAGCGCCCCTTTTCGCTCTCTATCTGCCGACGTATCTGCTCGCGCACCTCTTCGGGGCGCGTCGTCCCGATCAGGGTCGCTCGGCGTTCGATGGCCGCCGGATCGGCCTCGTATTCGAGCTGTTCGAGTCGCGCTTTCGTGTCCGCTTCGCGCGCTTGCACGTCGGCGATCTGCGCGCGCAGGTTGTCGGCGCGCTGTTCGGCGCGCGACAGTCTTTCGAGATCGACGAGAGCGCGCTGCTGTGTCTTCAACTCCTTCAACTCCTCGGCCAGCATGTTGACTTGAGCCGACAAGCGACGCACCGTGCGCTGAAGGTCTTCGACCTCCTTCTCTTCTTTGGCACCGGTTGTGCGCCGCGGTGCATCTTTTGCTTCGTCTTCCGCCGTGCTGATGAGTCGCGGTTCGTCGCTCGGCTTCGCCGAAGCG
>CAKZOF010000683.1 GCA_937135995.1 uncultured Pyrinomonas sp. | reverse complement strand
CGCACGGCGCGCGCGATGCGCAAGAAGAGTTCCGTCACCTCGCGCGCGCTGCGCTGCAACGCTGCGGCGTCCTCTTCTTCGTCTTCGAAGAACCGCACGCGGGCGATCAAATAGGGCTCGTCCGTCTCGATGTACTCTTCGATCCAGTAGCGGATCAAGCCGACCGTCAGGATATTCGAGCGTCCGTCGGGCAGCGGATGGACCTCGACGATCTCGGCCGCACAGCCGACGTGTCCAACGGGCGGGCGCAGTTGTCCGCTGTCGGCTTCCAAGTAGGAGACGCCGAAGATGTTGTTCGAGGCGCGCACGTCCTGCAACATCTTGCGGTAACGCGGCTCGAAGATATGAAGCGGCAGCGGCGCGCCCGGGAAAAGGACGACCGGCAGCGGGAAGAGCGGCAATTGATCAGCGCCGCGCAGTCTGCTGAATGGTTCACTCATGATCGGAGCGGTGGCGCGGTCCGAAAAGGACGAGGCGTGAGTCGGCGACCGATTCTTCCACGCCGTTTCGGGCAGTCGCGCCGTCGTCATCGCCTTCGGGATCGAGCCTCTGCGCGATGAGTTCGATGATACGGTCAGGCGCCTCTTCTTCGAGCGCGAGCCGTTTGGTTTCCATGATCAGATGGGCGACATCGCGCGCGCGATCGCGATAACGTGCATCGCGCGCGATCAGATCCTCAAGAATGCGCCGTTCGCGCTCGTGGCGCGGCATGCTCGGATCGAATTGGTCGCCGACTTGGTATTCGACTGGAATGGTTAAGTTCCGGAGGATGACATGGAGCGCATGTGTTTGCTCTTGGATGCGCTCGCGCAGCGCGTTCGTCTCAAGCAACGAGGCACGAAAACCGAGCCGCCCGCGCAAGGTCACTTCAATGATCGGTGCCAGCGCGCCCGAATCTTCATCGTGCACGCGCGCCTCGCGCTCCACCGCTGCGAGGATCTGCGCGCGCACCATCTCGGGATCGGCCGAGCCGGAGACCTCGATCGAAAGGCGTTGAATGGGACGCTGCACGTAGTCGCGTATGTGCTGCGCCGTGGCTTGGCGGTCGCGCACTTCGACCATGTAGAAGCCTCGCGGCTCGCCGTACTCATCCACCGTGCAGGCTTCGAGCGAGCCGGGATTGAAAGCCCAGTTGTCGAAGTTGAACTCTTTGTGCGTGTGGCCGAGCGCGACGTAATCGATGATGCCGCGCAGTTCGCGCAAGCGCGCCTGCGTGAGCGCCGGAATCGGGCGCTTGAGGTAACCTTCGACATCCGTGTGCAACATCAGGATGTTGAAGCGTTGGTCCGCGATGTGTGGTTTGATCGCCTCGGCCAGCATGGGAAGCATCGCGTTGGTCGACATGCCATACCAGTGCGAACCGAAGATGCGCGCGCCGCCGACATCGATGTACGATCCGCGCCGTTGGGCTTCGTCCCACGCGACGACGCGCAATTTTCTGCTCTCGTCGTACTGCGGTTCGAGCAGTTTCAAGTAGCCCCACTGCGACAACGACCGCAGCCAACTGAAATGCGAAGTCGGATCGCTCTGATCATGATTGCCCTCGATGGCAAGCACCGGAATGCCTTCCGTGCGCAACAGCTCTAGCCCGGCGATGGCTTGATTCATCGTTTGCGGATCGACGCGTCGCAGGTGGAAGAGATCGCCTGCGATCAACACGAAATCCGGCCGGTTAGGCACGGCGTAGCGTTCGAGCACGTCGTACCAAGCACGGAAGAAATCTTTGGCGCGCTCGTCAAGGTTGTAGCGTCGGCAGCCGAGATGAACATCCGCGATGTGAAGAAATCTCATAGCAGCGAAAAGCGCTCGGCGCAATCATCGAATCAAGCACGTGTGCGATGCCCGCGCCGACGATTATACGACATCGCGCGCAGTGGAAGCGAATCTCGTCGGAAGAGGCGCGCGGCGAAGGCATCGATTGGCCCGCTGAACGCTGATCCAACCTTTTCCGAAGGTAGGACGGGCCAAGCAACGAAACGGTGACAAAGCGCTGCCCAATGCTTCGGAAAAAGAAGTGCGGTGGACGAAAACTAAGGTCGGTTCGCGTGAGAATCGGACGCTGCACCGTCCCACCTCGAAGGCGCGACGGGTGGCCAACAAAGAACGTCTATTTGCGGGAGAAGCGGGCGATGAACATCACTCGTTCGGCAGCGCCGCGCGTTCTCGCACGAAAGAGGAAGCTCTCGCTCGTTTGTCCTTTGCGCACCGGAGCAAGGAGCAAGAGCTTCCTCGGCTCAGCCTGCAAGCGGGGGGATACTCGCAGGCCGAAGACGATGAGTGCGTCATTGGAGGAGCGAAACGAGCACTCTCGTCGAGAATTCGGTGGTGTGGACTCGCCCGACCGGCGGAGCGCAGGGCCAGCTGCATCCTCCAGCAGCGTGCGTCCGATGTGACGCGCCCGACGACGTGTGGCTCGCCTTCTGGCAGCGATCTTTGCGCGTCGGCGGCTGATTCTGATGGAAGAGTTGATGCGGGGCATGGTTGGTGTGCGGCCTTTCGTGCCTTTCTTCAATGTTCAGACAGGTTCTGCGTGCTGTGGCGACGCAGCGCTTGCAAAAAAAGTTCCAGATCGAGCGGTTTTTTGAAGACTGCCGTCGCGCCGTTCTGCACGCAACGCTGGTGCGTTTCGCTGTTTGCCGCGGAACTGACGACGAGGATTTTGGAGGCGGGAAGCTTTTGTCGAAGGTGACCGAGAATGATGGGTGGTAAACAGAGATCAAGAATGTATATCTCAGGCTCATAACGCTCCGCCAGACGCAACGCGGAGATGAGATCGCGGGCCGTTAAAACCTCGAAGTCATCGCATAGGGCCCAGAAGAGTTGTTGAGAGATAGCGACGTCGTCGTCGATGATCAAAATCTTCGGCCTTCTCTGTCTTTGGCCATCCTTCTGCTGGTTCCGCATGGAAAGCGTGCTCCGTCACCAACGAAAATAGTAGCTGCTCGTTCGTGCCAGCACAAACGGGCGCGAATGTTTTAGCAAACTCCGTTCCGCTGGACTTCGCTGCGATCTGCGCTCACGAG
>CAKZOF010000682.1 GCA_937135995.1 uncultured Pyrinomonas sp. | reverse complement strand
CACTGTCGGAACGACAGGCATACGGATGCCCAGTCTATCCACGGTGAAGTCCGAATCGAGATTGCCGTCGGGAAAGCGCTGGGCGAATCGTCCGAAAGACAGCCGCACGTCGACCACTTTGGTCGAGGAGATGACATGCGTGATATCAAAAACATACTGGTGAGTGCGGCGATTAGAGTTATAGTTGGCCACGATTGCCGGTTCGGGAAATCCGTTGTTGTTGCGAAACTCGTACCCGTTCTGGTAAGCGAAGACGAAGTACATGCGCGTCTTGTCGTTGAAAACGTGATCGAAGCGGCCCATCGGCTGGTTGTAACGGTAACGTCCAAGGTTACCGGTCGCGAAGAAGTTTTGCGTTAGTCCCGGCGCGTTGGGCGCTGGGTAAAGATTCAGAATCGCTTTGCCGATAGGGCTGAGACGGTCCGGAGGAATTTCGTTGTTGGGAAATGGATCGCGTATGTACGTGCCGAAACAGGGTTGGCCAGCAGGTGTGTCTATGCCGGGGCGACACAAGCGCGTTGTTAAAGGATCATAAATCTTGATCCCGTATTTGCTGAAGTTCTTGCCGTCGCGCAGATCGAGCGGTGGCACACTGCTGACGATCGGAAACGGCACCACTTCGCGGAAGCCTTCGAAGCTAAAGAGAATGAAATCCTTGTCTTTCCGGATTGGGCCACCGATGACCCCCCCCGAACTGGTGTGTCCGGTGCTTGCCGCGCGGCGCGCCGACGCGATTGTTCTGCGTTGTGTTGGCATCCAACGCTTCGTGACGGAAGAACTCGAACGCCGAGCCATGCCACTCGTTGGTCCCAGACTTCAACGTCGTGTTGACCGTGCCGCCACCGGTCCGCCCGTACTGTGCGTCGTAGGTGTTGGTCATCACTTTGAACTCTTGAATGGCTTCGACGTTGGGCGCGATCTGCCACGTGCCCGTGGTGCTGATCGGGGCACCGTTGAGCAAGAATTGGTTGGTTCCTGAGCGACCGCCGTTGATCTTGTACGAGCCATTGACGTCCCAGCCGCGCGTGCCGGAAAAGCCCGTCGCGCCGAACTCCTCTTGCGTGAAGATGACGCCCGGCGTCAGTTGCATCAGCATGTAAGCTTGCCGCCCGTTGAGTGGGTACTCTTGCGTTTTGACCGGATCGAAGACCAACCCACGATTGGCCGTCGCTGTTTCGATCAACTCTTGTTGCGCCATCACCGTTACTTCTTGCTTGAGCGCGCCGACGGTCAGTGTCAGCGGCAGGTTCAAGCGATCGGCGACGCGCAGCGTGATGTTCTCGCGGCGTAGCGGGTTGAAGCCGGGAGCCGATGCTTCGACGTGATACTCTCCCGGATTAAGGTACGGCAGCGTGTAATAACCATCGGTGTTGGTGCGCGTTTCAGTCGCGACATTGGTGTCAACGCGGATGGCCCGCACGGTTGCGTTGGGAACCACTGCTCCGTTCTGGTCCGTGACCTGGCCCGAGATGGTGGCTCGGAAATCCTGCGCCAAGGACGCGAGCGGCAAGCAGAGAAGGAGAGTCAAACGTGTCAGAGGTCGAATAACCGAGGACATGACGCGAAACCTCCAAATGAAGTGATCTATTTGTTGGTCAAGTATATGAACAAATTATCCGCTGTCAAGAAAAATCTTTCGCCAGACGCTGCCTTTGTTAAACGGTGTTTGTGGTTAGAGGCGACTGCTCCCCACGTAGGCCATGATCACCGCTTGTTCGCCCTCTTTGTCGGGGCGAGACTCGCTGTGTTTCATGCCGATGATGGGTAGCCCTTGGCATAAAGGTGTTTGAGGCTGTTGCAGTAGTTGATCTCGCCTGTGGTCGGCTCTTTGCGGCCCGGATGGATCGCCCACGTGAAGAGTAGGCGATCTCTGCCCAAGCGCGATCTATGTTTGGGATGAGATCCCCTTCAGTGATCTGCTGGTAGTAGATGTCGAAGAGGATTTTGCATGATAGGCTGCCGACGGCGCGGCAGATCAGGTAGGCTTGCGGAATGCGCGTCAAGAACATGCCTGGATGGTCGCGAACGGTGTTCAGCGGTTCGAGCACCATCACGAGTCCGACGCACTCGCGGATCTCGGCGCAACGCTTGAGATCCTCGATGACGAGCACCGTCTGGTAATCCCACGCCAAACGTAGATCGTAGCGACCGGGGACGACCGTGCACCACCGCGCTCCGACGCGACGCGCTACTTCCACCGCGTCGCGCGTGTCTTTGCTGATCGCTGCGCGCGCCTCGGGTTTGTCGGAGGCGAAGGTGACGTCGTTGAAACCCGCCGTCGCAACGAAGACGCTCATCTCGAGGCCGAGCTTCTGCATGGCGCGAGCGATGCTTTCCTGCTCGGCCACGGGGCGGTTGCGCCTTCCGTTGTCTTCGAGCGCCGTGAATCCTTGATCGGCCATGAACTTCAACTGGTCCACCGGATCATCTCCGACGTGCGCGCGGAACATGCCGAAGGTGCGGAGCGTACTTCAGCTTGAAGCGGCGCGCGGGCGCTTGTGGCCGCACAGCAGGCGAGCCGGCCAGCGGCAATGCCGCAGCCGCCGACTCGATGAACAGGCGACGATTCATGGTGCTTTGTTCTCCTTTCTCGAAAAAAAATGACCCTTGGGCGTTGAGAGCGGCATCGAGCTTTCACGCTTGGCACTGTGTGACGAACGGTCTCGACCCCAAGACTCTGATTGGATTCTCTTGTTGGACGCGGGCGGCACAGCGCGATCTTTGCGCTTCGTGATTTCGTGGTATGATCTTTTCATCTTCGGAGGTCCGACGGATCATGCGACTCTTCCTTTTCGCGCTCGTGTTGCTCGTGCCTTTCGGCTGCCACGCCCAGACACAGCTCTTCAACGGCCGGGATCTCGACGGCTGGCAGCACGTTGGTCCCGGGAGGTTCATCGTCGAAAATGGCGTTTTGCGGACCGAAGGCGGCATGGGGTTGCTTTGGTACACGCGCGAGAAGTTCGGCAATTGCGTGATTCGCGTCGTCTACAAGACGAACGATCCGGCAGCCAATTCCGGCGTCT
>CAKZOF010000681.1 GCA_937135995.1 uncultured Pyrinomonas sp. | reverse complement strand
CGCAACGCCGTTGAAGCGGGCCGTAAATCGTCGGGTCCATCCCGCAACGCTTTCCCCGCGTGGCGTTCTCGAAAGCTCGAACATGTCACACATCATCGTCATTGTCGGCGCTCAATGGGGCGACGAAGGCAAAGGCAAGATCGTCGATCTGCTGGCCGAACGGTTCGACATCGTCGCCCGCTATCAGGGCGGGCACAATGCCGGCCACTCCGTGCAAGTCGGCGAACAGTCATACGTCCTTCACCTGCTTCCATCAGGCATCGTCCATCCGCACAAGACCTGCGTGCTCGGCAACGGCATGGTCATCGATCCGCAAGCCTTTCGCGAAGAGGTGACAAGGCTGCGCGCCCAAGGCGTCGAGATCACGCCGCAAAGAGTGCTCGTCAGTTCGCGCGCCCACTTGATTCTTCCCTACCATCGGGTGCTCGATCACACGAGTGAAGAGCGGCTCGGCAACGAGCGCGTCGGAACGACGCTGCGCGGCATCGGCCCGGCTTACGAAGACAAAGCGGGGCGACGGGGCATCCGTGCCGCGGACGCGCTCGACCCCGCCGTGTTGCGCACGCGCATCGAACGCAATCTAGAGGACGCCAATCGTGTCATCGTCGCCTACGGAAGACAAGCGCTCGATGCCGATCAGGTCTTCGAAGAGACGTGGGCCGCCGTGCAGCATCTCGCCCCGTTTGTCGCCGATACGACCGACTACCTCAATCGCGCGGCGCGCGCAGGTCGCGCCATTCTGCTCGAAGGGGCGCAAGCGACGCTGCTCGACGTGGATCACGGAACATACCCGTTTGTCACCTCGTCGAGCACCACGGCTGGCGGCGCGTGCGTCGGTTCCGGCCTGGCGCCGCACCGGATCACGGGCGTGCTCGGCATCGTTCGCACCTACACGACGCGCGTCGGCGAGGGGCCGTTTCCAACCGAAATGCTCGGCGAAGAGGCGGAAGTTGGCAACCTCATACGCGAACGCGGCCGCGAATACGGCGCGTCCACGGGACGCCCGCGCCGCTGCGGATGGTTCGACGCTTTCGCCACCCGTTATGCCGCCGAGATCAACGGGTTCACCTCGATCGCCCTGACCAAGCTCGACGTGCTCGACGCGCTCGAGAAGATCAAGGTCTGCGTCGGCTACAAACTCGACGGGCGCCCGCTCGACTCTTTTCCGGCCGTGGCGCAGGAGTTGCGGCGCATCGAACCCATTTACGCGACGTTGCCAGGCTGGCGCAGCCCGACGCTCGGTGCAACCCGGTGGGAAGAGTTACCCGAAAAGGCGCGCCGCTACGTCGAGTTTCTTGAACGCGAGATCGGCGTCCCGATCGGGCTGATCTCCACTGGGCCCGAACGCCGCCAGACGATCATCCACCAGCACTCGGCCGTCGCCGCGTGGTTGCGCGATTGAAAGCGCGGGCGCCCCTCTTTTGCGCCGGGCAAAAGGTTGCTCGCGGCCGTTCAGCAACTCGGTGGACGCACCGATCGCGTGCGAAACATTGACGCCTACGATTGGCGATCTCGCTGCGCCTCTGTTCGGGGCGGATGGTTGGCGGCACGCGCGGCAAGATAACGGTCGGTCAAAGCGTAGCCGACTGTGATCGACATGATCAGAAAAACGCCGAGAAGCTGCGGCGGCGCCGGAACCGGAATATCGAACCATCGGCACGCCGCACCGATGAGAAAACCGATCAACAAGGCGATGATGATCTTGGCCATGAACCAGAAACTAGCATGCGTCCGGCGCGTGCTGCAAAAGGATGCGGCCCCGAGTACTGCTCGCGCAGGGTTGCCAGCAGGCGGCTTATTTGCTAGATTTGCGCCTTTCATCGCCCGATCGCCGGGCCACTCTGCGGGCGCGTCGAACGTGCCCGCCGTTCTCGTCGGGGGTTTTTTCGGCGTCGAACAATTGTTCAGGGGAGATTGGCCTTCGGGGCAAATTTTTCCGAGACGCCTGCGCCCTCGTTGTGATATATCTGCAATGCCAAGTTCTAGCGACAACTCGAATCCACTGGAGGTAGCAAACATCGAAGATGGCGACCAAAGCAGCTAAAAAGCGCATGACGCAATCGGAGATCGTCAACCACTTCGCCGACAAGTTCGAAATGAAACGCGCGGACGTCAAAGCGTTCTTTCAAGAGCTAGCCGATCTGGCGACGCGCGAAGTCAAGCGCAACGGCGAATTCGTCTTGCCGGGTTTCGGCAAACTCGTCCTGTCACATCGCAAAGCGCGCGAAGGACGCAATCCGCAAACCGGCGAACCCATCCACATCCCAGCCAAGACGACGCTCAAATTCCGCATCGGTAAAGCGCTGAAAGACGCCGTCGTACCGAAAAAGTAGCGCGTCTCGAACCGAAGGCTCTAACCCGTGCCGCCTGCGCGCGCCATTCAACGCGAAGCGACCTCGTCGCAGGCGGCATCGTCTTCTCCCGCCGCCTGCGGCAAACCGCTTCGCGCGGAGCCTCGCCGCGCGAGAGGTTAACCTTCTTTTGTCGGCTTCCGCTCGGTTGATCCCGCTGAGAGTGGTTCGCGCGGGAAAACACGCGCGATCTACATCCGTCCATCACCGGAGAAACTGCCAAAGACCAGCGCCCGTTGATCACAAAAGAACTGCGCCGGGGAGAGTTCAGCCCCTAGCGCTGCTGCCGACGTTGGCCCGTCTTCCTCGTTTATGCTTTTCGCCGTCCGCCTCTTTCCCGCTGCCCAGCAGCCACGGGCGCTTGTCGAACTCTTCGCACAACCGCAACAGCGCCACATCTTTCGCCTTGGCTTCGAGCATGACGTCGAACTCGAGTCCGGCGGCCACGCGCAAAAAGTAGGCGAACTCGAACGGATTGACGAAATCGGCGTGCTGCGTGACGAGCGGCGCTTGCACCTGTGTGACCCTTTTGCCTGCCATGCGCCGTTCGATGGTGCGCATCTCGGTGCGCGGACTGGAGAAATGAATCTTCGGCAGCACGCCGGCGGGCCACGTCCTGAGGCACTTCTCCAAGGCGTCGCGCAACTCCATTCCTTCTGGATTGAGGCAGTG
>CAKZOF010000680.1 GCA_937135995.1 uncultured Pyrinomonas sp. | reverse complement strand
TCGAATGCGCCGACGACATCGGGCGGAAGTCCCGCCCGCGAAGAGCATTCGCTCGCCGCGAAGCCTGTCGCCCATTCGTCCGACAACGCCGGGCTGTCGCCCGCCAAAGGCGAAACGCCGAGACCCCTCTTTTCACTTTCGGAGTCTTTCGCTTGAGATTGGCGCTTTTTGCGAAACATCGGCGATAATTCTCAGCATGTCGGAAGAAGGCGGACGAGTGGTCATCTCAGCGCGTGGCGCGGCGCACATTCGTGCCGGTCACCTGTGGGTTTACCGAAGCGAATTGCGTCAGGTCGAAGCCGTCGGTGGCTCGATCGTGCGCGTTGCCGACGCGCGCGGCCGCATCCTCGGGCGAGCACTTTACAGCGACCGGTCGGAGATCGCCCTTCGTTTGTTGACGGCGCGCGACGAACGGGTGGACCGCGACTGGTGGCAGCAGCGGCTGCGCGTGGCCTTTGAAAGACGCGCTGGACTCGACGGAGCGTGCGAGGCGTATCGCTTGGTCTATGCAGAAGGCGATCTTCTGCCGTCGCTCATCGTCGATCGTTACCGGGACGTTCTGGTGATCCAGACGCTCGCGCAAGCGACCGACGCACGCAAAGATCTGTTCGTCGAGCTTTTGGTCGAGGCATTCGCTCCGCGCGCCATCATCGAGCGGAACGATGTGCGCGTGCGCGAACTCGAGGGGCTCGAGATGCGCGCTGGCATGCTCTACGGGGCAGATCCGGGAGAAGTCGAAATCATTCAACACGGCACGCGCTATCGCGTCTTGCCGCTCGGCGGCCAGAAGACCGGTGCATTTCTGGACCAGCGCGAAAATCATCTGGCCGCGCGCCGCTACGCCCGCGGGCGCGCGCTCGATTGCTTCACGTTCAACGGTGCTTTCGCGCTCAACATCGCGCCAGCATGCGACAACGTGCTCGGGCTAGACATTTCGGAAGAGGCGGTGCTCGGCGCGCGGCGCAACGCCGAACTGAACGGCGCGCGCAACGTCGAATTTCGCGTGGCCAACGTTTTCGACGCTTTGCGCGAATTCGAAACGCGCGGCGAGCGCTTCGATACGATCGTGCTCGATCCGCCTGCGTTCGCCAAAAACCGCGCAAGCCTCGCTTCGGCCGTGCGCGGCTACAAGGAGATCAACTTGCGCGCCCTCAAACTGCTTGCCACAGGCGGCACGTTGATCACCTGCACCTGTTCGTATCACGTTGATGAGTCGCTGTTCGGCGAAATCGTCGCCGATGCGGCGGCGGACGCGCGCCGCCGTGTGCAAATCGCCGAAAGGCGGATGCAAAGCAGCGACCATCCCGTGCTCGTCGGCGTGCCCGAGACTCTCTACTTGAAGTGCTTAGTGCTTCGCGTGATCGATTGACACTCCCACGGCTAAAGCCGGAGGGATTCTTGGTTCAACGAGGACTGCCCGCCATGTGCAGGTCTTAAACCCTCTCCCCAAGCGTCGCTTCCCGTGTGCCCCACGGTACTTTCAGTCACCATCCTAGCACATCGACGCCGGGGGTGGGAGTGGGGGAGTCCATGTATCCCACCCCTGAAGGGGATGGGTTTTATCGCTCCCCCACACCCCCTCGCTTTTATAAATTGGGTGCCGAAAGCGCTGGCAAACTTTCAGCCTGCACCGAGCGGCGGCGGGACCACGCACGCCGTTCACTCGTCCAGCAGGCCTTTCAACGCACGCGGAGCTTCAGCTCAAGACTTCGCCGCGTCGGATGGCTTCGGCCAGCTTTTTGGCTTCGGGCAGCGCCTCGATGGCACGCAGAAGTTGCGGGTCGCTCTCCAGCAGCACGCGCGTTCCGGCTTCGCTCCCGTAGGCGGCAGTGATGATCTCGTCGCGCAGGCGGAGCTTGACGAAATCGAGTTCAGCATCCGCCTGTGCCGGAGTCAGTCTCATCTCCGGCGACCGACGCAAGAAGTCGCGGAAAGCGTCGAGCACCTTCTCGGTCACGGGATAATCGGTTGGTCGCGGCACATGGTCGAACTGTACCTTTTCGAGGCGATAGCTCTCCAGCCCAGCGATCTGCCCGGCGACCAGTTGGCGCGTGAAGTAGAAGGCCGCCTCGAAGATGCGCCCGCGCACGGGCGTGCTTACTTCGATCGGTTTGACTTCGATGTCGGGCGTAATCCCGCCGCCGCCGTAAAAGACGCGCCCGCCAGCAGTTCGGATCGCCGGACCAGTGGGCGATGGCGTCGGCGTCGCTTCCGGCGCGGCGATGGTCGGCGAGTTCGGGCGCATGGGTTGTTGCGGCTCGGCGTTGAAGTTGTGGCGTGTGTAGTAATCGTAGAAAGAGCCGCTTGCGTACCGGCGCTGAATGAGTCGCCCGTAGGGCGTGTAGTACTGCGCCGTGGTCAACGTCAAGCCGGTACCGAACGGAAGTTGAAAGACGCGCTGGACCAAGCCTTTGCCGAAACTGGTCTCGCCGACGATGAGGCCGCGCCCGTGATCCTGAATCGCTCCGGCGACGATCTCGGAGGCAGAGGCCGAGCCGCGATTGATCAGCACGACGAGCGGCATCTGTTCGGGATCACGCTCATAGTTGCGGTAGATCTTCGGTTCCGGATACTCACGCCCACGTACGGAGACGACCACCTGTCCGTAATCGAGAAACTGTCCGGCGACGCCGATCGCTTGTTCGAGCAGCCCGCCCGGGTTGTTGCGTAGGTCGAGGACGAGCTGCCGCATCCCCTGTTTCTTCAAGTCGGCGATAGCGCGTCGCAGTTCATCCGCCGATGTGTGCGTGAAGCCTCCGGTCAGACCGATGTAACCGATGCCGGGGCGTGCCATGAAGGCCAGTC
>CAKZOF010000679.1 GCA_937135995.1 uncultured Pyrinomonas sp. | reverse complement strand
ACCGAGTAGAAATCGCGCGCGACGAAACTGCCGGTCCAGTTCTCTTCGTCGGCCGCGCGCACGAAGAAATCGACGGCATAGAACGGATAACCGAACAAGATACCATAGCCGCCGAACCTCGCGCTGCTCTGCTCGTACTCGACGGCCATCAGCACCTCCATCGGATGAGCGTGCGGCGTCAAGCCGAAGCGCGTGAAGAACCAAGCATATTCCTGCAACACCCGGCGCAGTGAAGGCAAGTAAAAGACGACCGCTTCCATGAAGCGCTCCCCGTTGTACACGCGCGCGAAATGGTGCACGTCGGCGTACAACTCACCATCGCAGCGCCACAGCGCGAGGATGCGCCGCGCTTCGTCGATCTCCGCCAAGCTCTGCTCCCGCTTCCGGCCGCCCGTTGCCGAATCGGCGCGCGGTTCGCGGACAGGGAAACGGAACGAAGCGAAACCGCTGCTCATCGGCTTGAGTCCGCCGACGATCGTGTAGAGCGCTTCGCGGTCGAGCGCGCGCAAGAGCATCGCTTCGGCGCGCGCTCTTGTCTCCGGCGGCAGGCGCTCGAACGGGAAACATTGGCCGCACGGCACTTGCGCGCCAACGTCCGACGGAAACGAGAGCGCCACAAGGAGAAAGAACGCACCCGTCCAAAGTCGCGCCGCAGCCATGCTCGCCCTTGCGTTCATCGCCGCAACAACTGCTATCAGCACCGACGAAGATCGAACAACCTTATTCAACGAACGGACGCATTCGACCAACGAGCGGGCCGTTGCGAGCGACGAACGGTCGCAAGGAATCGGAGCGACGATCGCCCTGCGCAAGCCCCACGCCTCGGTTTCTCGATCATTCATCTTCTTTTTCTCGCCGCCGGTTCCCATTGCGCGACCTTTCGTTGAAACCGCATGGCACGCCAGCAGGGCGTTCGGTATCTTCACCGCTTTCTCGAGGACAAAGAAGCTATCTTTCATCTTCTTGTGAACTGTTTTGGATGTGCCCATGATCTATCGAAAGACCGCTCCGTTGGTCGTCGCACTCTTGTTCCTGTCGCAGCAAGCCTTCGCCGCAGCCGCTACTTTGAGCGGGCGCGTTGTGGACCCGAACGGGCGAGCCATCGCCGGAGCCGAAGTCGAACTGCGCAATCCGCAGACCGGTGCCGTGCTGTTTGCCCAAACCAACGACGAAGGGTTGTACATCATTCCCGAAATCCCGCCAGGCCGGTACGAACTCAAGGTAAGCCGGGTTGGATTCCAGTCGCTCGTCAAAAAGAATTTGACCGTCAACGTCGGCGCCAAGCTCGCCGAAAACGTCACGCTTCAAGTCGGTGCGTTGACAGAAGAAGTCATGGTAGAGGCCGATGCCCTACCGCTCGAAAAGGACTCGGCCGCCGTGAGCACGGTGATCAACCGCGCGTTCGTTGAGAATCTACCGCTCAACGGGCGAAGCTTTCAGACGCTGATCGAGCTTGCGCCGGGCGTGGTCGTCGCCCGCCCGACCATCTTCGCGCCGGGCCAGTTCAGCGTCAACGGACAACGAACCAACACCAACTACTTCATGGTCGATGGTGCCAGCGCCAACTTCGGCGCGAGCTTCACGGCGCAAAGCTTCCAGCAATCAGCAGGCACGCTTCCGGCTCTCACTGTGCTTGGCGGAACCAATGGACTCGTTTCGGTGGACGCGCTTCAAGAGTTTCGCATCCAGACTTCGACCTACGCGCCGGAGTTCGGGCGCACGCCCGGCGCGCAGATTTCGCTCGTCACGCGGTCGGGAACCAACTCGCTGACGTGGACGGCGTTCAACTACTTTCGCAACGAAGCGCTCGATGCCAACGACTGGTTCAACAACAGCACATTCAATCCGGCCACCGGACGTTTCGGCATTCCCAAGCAACCGCTCCGGCAGAACAACTTCGGCGTCACCGTTG
>CAKZOF010000678.1 GCA_937135995.1 uncultured Pyrinomonas sp. | reverse complement strand
GACCGTGCGCGTTGCTGACGCGATCGCGTCCAACCACGCCGGATAGTTTTCGGCGGCATCTTTGAGCAGACGGACGCGATTGCCCGTGACGAGCGGCGCACCTGCGGCGCGCGAAAAGGCTTGCTCGGCGAGCGTACGAACGGGCGAGACCGACTCGTAGCTGGCCCGCCCAGGCAACCAAACCCTCGTTCTGCTGCGACCCATGAGCGCTCTCCGATTACGGACGATCCCGAATCCGCAAAGGATCCGCGTCGCTTGATTCTAACCCATCCGCCCGGAAGATCGCGAAAGCGCGCAGCGAAGCGAAAAGCACCCAGACCACCAATTCACACAACATCGCCGGTTGAACCGGACCATGCGGCCTCGACCGGCCCAGCAACCCAAGACGGCAGCGGGCGAACTCAGCACTGCTTGGAAGCCCTATGCGCGCCATTGCCTCGCTCACCGCACCAAGCGCCTTCCGATGACGAGTCACCGCTGACCTTTCAACAACACGGCGCCGAGACGGTTCGCGCACCAGACCTCTGATGGTCAAGAGACCAATGGCGTTTTAACAACTCTTTGTTCCGACAAAGAGTCTTTGGGCGCGCGGAAGACGACCACCTTGCCAATGGTTCTAACAACTCTTTGTTCCGACAAAGAGCCCGAAGGCGTTGCGGAAATCTTGCCGGAACAGCACATAAGTTTTTAATGGCTATACAAAATTCCCTCTTGACAGAAAAAAAAAATTCGGCTAGATTCACGTTCGCACCGACAACGACAGATGGACCGAGCGACGCGCCGCCACAACAGCGTGCCTCGTTCGCAGCCTCGTCGTCGGACCGATGCAAGCGGAACTTTCAGAGCGCGTGACCGGTTAGTGGCAACCGACCGATCTGGCCACCGCTCACGTGCTAAACCACATGAAACCGCTCTGGCTGTCCCTGCACCGGGAGCCGGGCACCCATAACCAAGGAGCAAGCGATGAAGTCAGCCTCGCCTCGCTCGTTCTTCTGCCTTGGGGAATGGCCGTATTTGCCTCTCCCAGCTCGTTTGCGACACAACACTAAACGAAAGACAAGCTGCGGCAGCGCACTTTTTCCCCTAGCTCGATGCGAAGCGAAAAGCGGGCGAGCACGCCGCTGGAGCGGCACATCTTTCGTTTCTCGTGCGAGCGACGACCGAAGAGCGCGAGGCGAGCGATGAAAGAGCAAAGCCTCGTCGGCGCTTTGAGCGAGCGGGCCGACGAGGCACGAGAATCAACCGACGACCTTTCGCGCCACTTTGGGCAAAAGGTGTGTCGATCCAAGCGCTGACACTCTAGCACAAGGTGGCGCGAGGTCTCAAGCTTGAAGAAAGGGGACCTTGCGATGAGTTGGATTGGACAACCAAAGAGCTTTCACCACATAGCCGTGAGCCTGTTGCTAACAGCGATCATCTTCGGGCTGATCGTGCCGGCGGTGCCTCGGACAGCGCTCTCCGAAACTGAGACTTCGGCCTCTACAAACAAGACATGCCAAGAGCCACAAAATCGAGACAAAGTCGAGATTCTCAAAGGCGAAGCTGCCAAGCTGCGTGCTCTGCAACTTCGTGCCCGGAACAAGGCGTTTGATCGGGCGATGAAGGACATGGAGAGAATCGGCAAAAGAGTCAGGTGGGATTTGAGCGCCGTCGTTTTGCGTGGCGAGAAAGCCATCGCGCAAGCCAAATCGTCAACTCAGGCTAACTCTGCTGATCTTCCCGAGCTTCTGACGGCCTCGTACTCTCGACATCAAGCTACCATCTCCGGTGCGGAAGGAGAGATGACCTTCATCACCTACGATGGGCCAGAGCACACTTGGGAAGGAACCGTCTACGCGCATGACTACTCGGATGGTCAAACGCACGTTTACAACGGGGCCATCTTCGACTATTACTCGGATGACCCCATAAACTGGCAGGTGACCGATGAAATATATTATCCACCTGACGGGAGTGGTGGGATTCGCACAGAACCGTGCGGTAATGGACCCTGTTTGGAGATAGAGGCCGCTCGCTTTTTTGGTCAGTCCGAAGGAAGACTCCTCAAAGCCTCCTACGGCAAGCTGCCATATTCACCCATGGCAGCAAGACCTGTATGGAACTTTCTGCGCAGATTTTTCGGGTGTTTCTTCAGAGCCGTTCCCTATAGAGTTGGGCAATGTTCTCCCGCAGCCCGTTTTACCGTCTGTCTAATAAGAAGTGCTGCCATCTCGGCGGTTTGCTGTGGTGGTGCTGCAGCGCGGGGATTGAATGGCCAAGGACCCAGCGGAGGGAACTGCTACCAGTAAACTTCAACTAATCTCCTAGAGTGTAATGCTGGCTTCAGGCGGAAACAGGCATTAGTCAATGATTTGATTGAAGCCAGCATTACACCTCACACAAAGCTTAGAATTACCAACTACAGATGGAAGCAAAGCTTTGCGAGCAAGGGACATCTCAAATAAAGCGGATGATCTCACCAATTGTATAACTTGAAAGAGTATGAGCTGGGGACGACAGTTAGTTATTATCTTTGTTGTTTTTTGCTATGCGACGCTGACTCCGGTGTGTGCTCAGCAGCGCGCACGAATCGTTGAACATTCCTCTAAACAAGCGTCGAATCCCAGCGCAAAACAAGAGCAAAGCGATGAAATTGTGCGCGTTCACACGCGCGTCGTGTTCATTGATGTGCTCGTCAAAGACAAACGAACCGGCGAGCCTGTCAGGGACTTGACGCGCGATGACTTCCATGTGTTCGACAACGGCAAACCGCGCACGCTCACTTACTTCAGTCGAGAAGGCGAAGTGCGCAGACCGTTGGCCGTCGTGCTCTTTTTGAACTTAGGAATGATCAACGCCGGAAGATACTTCGGAATGTTCGTCGATCCGGATGACGGGCGCGCCCGAGCCTCTTTGACGGCAGCTCTGACGAAGCTATCACCAGAAGATGAAGTCGCTGTCATGCTCACAGCAGATGGGCTGGGTGCCAAGCCGGTCGTACTCACTGAGTTGACACATGACCGCGAAAAGGTCATCGCGGCGTTCGCTCGGGTGAAAGCCGCATTCAACGAGTCGTTAATGGCGGAAGGTTGGCATCCAGTCATGACCGAAGCAGTCGAAAAGGCGATCGAGTTAACACGTCACCGGCCAGATGCGCAAGTTGTTTTCGTGTACGTATCAGATGGGTTCGACACATTTGATATGGGCGATCTCAGCGAACGTCCGAAGTTGGCGTCGAAGCTGATCGAGCACAACATCAGCTTTCATGCCCTGACCTTTAGGATGCTCAAAGGGTTAGCGGTTTTCTCCGCCGCCGCCAACGTATTGTTTTGGCCGTTTGGGGAAAGTTTTACGGGGAGTGAAGAGTTTTTGGCGAAGCAGACCGGAGGTGAGGTCGTAAAGGTTCGCCGACCGGAAGAACTCGGAACCGGGCTCGAGCGGATCACGAACGATTTAGCGGCGCGCTACAGTCTTGGGTTCACGCTCGATGAAAACGAGCGCGACGACGGACGAATGCACCGGCTGGAAGTGAAAGTCAAAGCGCGCGACGCGCGGGGCAAGGAGCGCAAGTTGATTGTGTATGCGCGGCGTGGTTACTACGCGCCAAAACAGGGAATATCAGCAACGAAATAAAGGTTGACTACGCAAACCATCCTATCGTGTCACTGCATTGTCCAGACATTTGTTCTGATCATCAGAACATATCAACAGGAGTGCATGATGAGGAAATCCAAGGCGCCGATTTTGTTCTTCCTTCTTTTTTCTCTCTTGCCGCTCGCCACGCATGCAGGATTTGCCGCACAGCTGGGTCGTAAACAGGCTGAGCGGGAAATTCGGCGAATGATCTACAAGATGTGCTATGCGCAGAGGACGGGAGACATCACAACGGTTAAAGAGTTGACAGCACGCCGCGCGCTTGAGATGTACCGTTTTGCCTTCGGCCTACTGTGGGGGATGATTTCTCTGTCCATTGGACCAACAGATGAAACAGAGGGCGAGATTCCTCGTATCGCTGAGGGCGACGATGCTTTTTCCTTCTTCTTCCGCTTGGCCACCGAAGCGTTTATCCCCAAGATGTCCCCCGAACAGATAGAAGCACTGGCGCGAGCAGAAG
>CAKZOF010000677.1 GCA_937135995.1 uncultured Pyrinomonas sp. | reverse complement strand
GTTTGTGATACGGCGCCGAGAACGAAGCAGACTGAGAGAACGGGAAACCATATCTGGAACTTCTTGGCCAATGGTCCAAAGACGCGAAACCGATCTTTAATCATATTTCTGCCCTTTCTCTGCCTTTCGACGAGAGGATGACTCGGCACGATCAAGACAAACGGCTCCGACGAGGAGCAAAGGCAACGTCAAAAGCAACAGCATCGTGCCGGCAGTGCCAAAGTAGAAGCGCAGCTCTCCATGACTAAACCAACCGACAGCGGTCAGAATCGATCCGATCACCCCGCCGACGACTCCGGCTATTCCCATCAACGCTCCACAGGAACGCATATCGCGCAGGCGCAAAGGTTGATCGTTGGGCTCCGAATCAAGCCCTTTTCTCAGCAGACAAGCTCGCGGCACGTCGATTCTCGCATCACCGCCATCTGGATTACTCCCGATCATGCGACAAACATTAGAACGTCTTTCATAAAGATGGCGTAAAACCGGAGTAAAAAGTTCGTAAAGATCGGGGCGTCGGCTGATGCTCCTCGACTACTCCTCTAGGCAGAATTGAAGTGAAAGTTCGAGGATCGCGGAGCTTCGTCGAAGAGTTACGTACAAGAGGGAGGGTAAAGGACTCTTTCCGCTGGCAGGATGCGCTTTTCAGGCCGGGAGCATGTTGAAGAACACGACCTCAGCAGCGGAAGACCATGTGAAACTCTGCAAGCTGGTGCTTTCGTTCGGATGCGTCCCCGGATGGAGAGGCAATCAAACGCCGAAGGTCGACCGTTTGCGTGCACCTTTGCGCTTCAGATAGGCATCTTCTATTCGCCCTGCGGATTGAATCTGTAACCGATCCAAGGCTCCGTCAAAATGTATCGCGGACGGTTCGGATCCGGCTCGATCTTCTTGCGCAGGTTGCCGACAAACACGCGTAGATACTCGTTCTGTTCCGTGTACTCGCTGCCCCAAATCGCCCCAAGCAGTTTGCGATGCGTCAACACTCTTCCCGCGTTCTGCGCGAAATAGACCAGCAGATCGAATTCCTTGGGCGTCAAACGCACCGTCTTGCCACTGATCTTGACAGCCCGTGTCCCGAGATCAATTCGAAAATCTCCGACCTCGAGCGTCTCCTTCTTTTCTGGGAAAACGACGTTCGACCGGCGCAGCGCCGCACGTATCCGTGCCAGCAACTCGGCGATTCCGAAAGGCTTCGTCACATAGTCATCCGCACCTATGTCGAGCGCTTCCACTTTCGTCCGCTCCTCGCCTTTGACCGACAGGACGATGATCGGCACTTGCGAGACGAGGCGGATGCGCCGGCAAACCTCCAAGCCGTCTGTTTCCGGCATGACGAGATCGACGATCACCAGATCAGGCTGCCAATCCTCGAAGAGCTTGAGCGCCGATCGCCCATCCAGAGCCGTGCTCACTTCGTACCCTTGTGCGCCGAGGCTGGCACGCAATACGCGCGCGATCTGCGGCTCATCATCGACGACAAGGATTCGGGCCGTTCTTTCAAAAGCCTTCTGTTCCATCTCGAAAGACGCTGCCGTTCAGCTAGCTTTCACCCTGCCTTGCAAACTTTTCATGAGCTGCCGTCGAGGCGAAGATCGTGGCATGGCATGCTGGTTGATTTCCGCCGAACCCACGCGCGCTCGGACAAGAAGGGACGCGAGCGACATTCCTCGCTGCTTCCACTTAGCCCGGTTCAATCTGCGACAACAGCATCTTCATCATCACCGATCGGCAGCCGGAAGACAACGCGCGTTCCCACGCCACCACTGCCCGTTTCGATCCAAATCCGTCCTCCGTGGGCTTCAATGATGCCGCGTGCGATGGCGAGCCCCATGCCGATCCCCTTTCCGCTCGTCCCTCCTTCGTTGAGCCGGAAGAAACGATCGAAGACTCGTTCGCGCAACTCCACAGGGATGCTCGGACCCTCATCTTCGACGGCGATCTCGATCCATTGGTCCTCGAGGTAGCGCCCTTCGATCCTAATAGGCTTATCGGGAGGCGAATATTTTGCGGCGTTGTCGATCAGCAGGAAAACGACCTCGGAGATGGCGTGCGAATCGACCAGAACGAGCGGCAGTTCGTCGTGAATAGCGAGATTGATCCGGCTTTCCGTCGTCACGGACCTAGCGCGTTTGAGCGCGGCTTCGATCAACTCTTCCGGCGCTTCCCAACGTCGATGAAGACGCAGTTCGCCTGCTTCGATGCGCGCCATCTTCAACATCTTTTCGGTGTAACTGTTGAGCCGATCGCACTCTTCGTCGATCACGAGAAGCATTTCGCGCTGCGTCTGTTCATCGAGCTTTGTGCCTTCGATGCCGTTTCCGAGCAGCGTCGTTACCGATGCTTTGATCGAAGTGAGGGGCGTCCGTATGTCATGAGTGACGGCATCGAGCAGTGCCGACTTCAGCTTCTCGCTTCGCCGCAAGGCCTCAGCTTGGCTAGCTTGTTCGAAAGCCTCTTTCAGTTCACTGTAAAGTCTTTCGATCTCGCGCCGCCGCGCCTCGGCCTCTTCGGCACGCTGTCTGGCGAGCGATGAAAGCTGTCCTGCCGTCAGCGCAACGATCAAAAAGGCGAACAGTGCAACCCAGTTCTGTGGATCAGCGATGGTAAGCGTTCCGATCGGTGGAAGAAAGAAGTAGTTGAATCCGAGTACAGCAATCATCGACCCGAGAAAGGCTGGTCCGCTGCCGACAAAGGTAGCGATGAATAGGATGACGAGAGTCATGGCCAGCGCCACCGTGGTCGGGTTGATCTTCGCCCGCAAGAGCACGAGCGCTCCGACCGCTGCCGTAACGCTCGCCATCGCGATCAAGTACCTACTCATCCACGCCCTTCGCCCGAAGGAACAAGCGCCTCCCCTCAGCCCATTCGCGGCCGACACCTTGCTAGGGGGCCATGAGATCCACCACGCTTTCGCCATCAATCCGCATTATACGACGGCACGAGACGCGCTCGGCAAAAAGCAGGAGGGTGCGTGCACGAATTAAGGACGAGGATGGGAATTGGTCGGGCGATCTGGAGCGCCTGCTGATGAACGGTTGCAGCGCGCATCGCCCTGTTGAGGCTTTGCTGCAACTTGTCGGATCCCCTCACGCAATGACTGCGAAATTCTCGGAGAACCGAACTTAAGCCGAAGACGCGCAAAAGGTGCATGGAGGGCTGAAAGTGCGAAGAGGAGCCGACTTGCGCCATCGACTCCTCTTCCTCTGTCCTTTTGCGCGGCGTCCTCTTCGAGGTCGACCAGAGCGTTTCGTCTCTCCCGGTTTCAACGCTGCCCGTTGGAAGCAGCCGTCAGCGCCGCGCCTCTTTGCGCTACGTAGATGCCGCCGGAGTGCGAGCCGACCAGCAGTCTATTGGCGCTACGCTGATCGAAGGCGAGTGCCCACACGCGTCGACTCGGCAGGTCAGGATCGACCCTTTCCCAAGTCATGCCGGCATCCGCCGAACGGAAGACGCCGCCGCCCATCTCGAAAGCGCTT
>CAKZOF010000676.1 GCA_937135995.1 uncultured Pyrinomonas sp. | reverse complement strand
TTGAAGGGCTCATAGAAGGGATGGACGAAAGATTCAAAGACAAACCTCCGTTCCGCTCAGCTTCGCTCGTCTTCTACCAGCCTGGCCAGAAGTTTATGTTTCTCTACACGATCTCTGACGTTTTGCCCACTAACCTGCGCCGGGCGAAAGAGCGACTTGCGGCGTTGCGCGAGATACTGCGACGTGAGGTTCTCGGCGATGTAGGATCTTTCCCGCAGCAATTGAGGGCGGATTTCGAGTTTGTGGGGTGGGCCTGGAAGTGGCCGCGCCTAGGCCGAGACGAAACGCAAGGCGCGCTTAAGTTCACTCCGATGCATCTTGTGGAGGCGATCCTGACGGACCGGCGTCTGCCCGAGCGCGAGTTCTGGCAGGATGCCGACAGCCTCTTGCGGGCTACATATCAAGAGACGATCAGCAACAAAGACCAAAAGCAAACCGTGCAGAGCACCCTTGCCGAGCGTGCCAAGCTCATCTGGGCTATCTGGGTGCTGATCTATGGTTCAGCGAAGCTTGAAGGAGGAGTAGATATGCAGCCGTCGACCACGACACAACCAGCAAAGTCCGGGGTTGCGCCGGAGCTTTGGGAGAATTTCTTCAAGCCGAGACTTCTACTTGATTCCCCTGCGAAGCGGGCGGCGTTTCTCGTGGGTGTCCTCTTCGGCAGAGTAGAAAACAAACAACGGGGTGAGCGGCAGAGCAAGGCTGGCGAGATGCCCATCATCAGCCGCCTGCGAGGACTGGCGGTTTCGCGGGAAGAGATCATGGTGAGGGTATTCCCTGAACTCATGCTGAAGCTTCGCCAATTAGACGCCAACACTCAGGCGATTCAAGCGATTCAGCAGGCGGCAGCTGATTTCGCTTCGCAAGGCGGTGAGCTTTCGGATGAAGAGGCTCGCTTTTGCTTCTGCCTGGGATGGGCGCTCTCGTGGACGACGGTGGATGCCGTTGGTAAGACGCTCGGAGCGCAGGCAGGGGAAGAGGCCGAGGAAGCTTCTCCCGAAGAGGAAATAGAAGGTGAATCCTAAACCCAAGGAGTTGCGTCATGGAAAAAAGTTCAACCTATCCGTACCGGTCCGAGATCCTCTTTCTCTATGACGTGTTTCGCTGTAATCCGAACGGCGATCCATTCGAAAACCGCCCAAGACAAGACCCCGAAACGGGTTGTATTGATGTCACCGATGTACGCCTCAAACGCACCATCCGGGATTACATCCTCCGCTACAGGCACCGCGATCCGAACGATGGATTAGAGATCTTCGTTCGCGTTGCCGACGAGAAGGCCTTGACCGCGGAACGGCGCTACGAAGAGATTTTTGGAAGCTTGCCGAAAGCCGGCGAAGTGGAAAAGGCTAAAGATCTGCTCATCGAGAAGTGCGTTGATGTGCGGCTGTTCGGCGCTCTCGTGCCGATCACCGAGAAGAAGACAACGAAAGGTAAGAAGGGTGGGGGCGAAGCCTCAGCGAAGATCGAGGAAGAGGGCGAGAGCGGCGGTATTCAACTGACCGGAGCCGTGCAATTCAATCCGGGACAGAGTCTCCATGCTGCTGAGATCATCGAAATCACGGGCACCGGCGGCTTCGCTTCCAAAGAAACAGCCCGACAGAAGACGTTTCGGCGCGAGTTCATCGTCCCTTACGCGCTCATCGGCTTCTACGGCGTGATCAACGAAAACCTGGCGAAAGAGACAGGGCTTGCCGAAAGCGATGTGGCCTTGCTTATGGAGGCGTTGTGGTACGGCACGTTGGCGCTACATTCTCGTTCGAAGGCTTTCCACCATCCACGCTTGCTTTTGCGCTTTGACTTCACAGATGAAGTCCAGTGCGGGTACTTCCTCGACCGCGTCGAGCTGGAGCACGATCTGGGAGACGAGCGGCGTATCCGCTCTCCTAAAGACTACATGGTGAAGATAGACGGCGTGCTCGAGTGCGTTCAACGGCGGAGCGAGAAGTTGACCCGAGTCGAATGCTGGATAGATGCCGGGCTGAGGCTCTCGCCTGAGGAGTTGAGAGAAAGGTTAGCAGCGCTCCTGGGCGGCAAGCCTGAGGCCTTGACCGTCCAAGCGTTCTGAGCGGAATGGAGGCGATATGGCCAGTGAAATGCCGGTCTGCCTGTTCACCGTTCATGGCGCATTTGCCCACTGGCGCAAGTGGTTCACGACCACGTCGGCGTTGACCTATAGTTTCCCACCG
>CAKZOF010000675.1 GCA_937135995.1 uncultured Pyrinomonas sp. | reverse complement strand
ATCTCGTGCCGCGACGGCGCGGTGATGGCTTGCGCGGTTTCTTCTGGCCGCGCCGTCGCTACAAGGATCGGGAAGAGGCGCAACAGACGCAACAGATGATCAGGGCGCGAGTCGAGGCGTTGCAGAGGGCGAGGCCTCGGCGCTGACGCTCGATGGGGCCATCCGAGACGCGGCTTCGCCCGACGCGCGCTGATCCTTCTGCGTCTTTGCGGTGCGGGATTTTCTCCGGCTTCGATGTTGATCTATCATTCGCGTTCGAACCTGAAGCTTCGACAAGACCGAGGGTGGTCATGAAGAGAGCTTGGCTGTTCACTTCCGAATCGGTCGCCGAGGGACATCCCGACAAGGTTTGCGACTACGTTTCGGATTCGATTCTCGATGCCTACCTAGAGCAGGATCCGCGAAGCCGTGTCGCTTGCGAGACGTTGTGCAAAGGCGGCACGGTGGTGCTCGCCGGCGAGATCAGCTCGGCGGGCGAAGTTGATCACGAAGCGATCGTGCGCCGCGCCGTCAGCGACATCGGCTACACGGACGAGAGCGAGCCGTTCAACGCCGCAGGACTGCGCGTGTTGCAGTTGATCAGCAAGCAAGCGACGGAGATAGATCAAGGCGTCGATCCACAGAAAAATCTGGTCGGCGAGCAAGGGGCTGGCGATCAAGGCATCATGTTCGGCTACGCCACGGATGAAACGCCGGAACTGATGCCGCTGCCGATCATGCTCGCGCACAAACTGGCGCGCACGCTGGCCGAGGATCGACATCGGGGGCGTCCCGCATGGTTACGCCCCGACGGCAAGACGCAGGTTACGGTGCTTTACGAAGCCGCGGAGCCGAAAGAGGTGACAGATGTGGTTGTCTCGACGCAGCACGCTGCGCAGGTGGCGCAGGACGAAATACGCCACTACGTCGCTACCGATCTTGCGCCGCGCGCGCTCGGCGACTGGTTTCACGCGCGCATCAGATTCAACGTCAATCCGACCGGCAGCTTCGTGCAAGGCGGACCGGCGGTTGATTGCGGCGTGACGGGGCGCAAGATCATCGTCGATACCTACGGCGGCATGGGGCGGCACGGGGGCGGAGCCTTCTCCGGCAAAGATCCGTCCAAGGTGGACCGGAGCGGAGCTTACTTCTGCCGCTGGCTTGCACGCCAACTGATCAAGCAGGGATTGGCGAGAAGGGCTGAAATTCAAGTGGCGTACATGATTGGCGTCGCGCGTCCCGTCTCAGTCAAGGTCGAAACCTTCGGCTCAGGCGACGAGGAAGCGGCTGCGGAATTTGTTGCGCGCTTCGACTTTCGTCCTGCCGCGATCATCGAGCGGCTCGATCTGCTGCGCCCGATCTACCGTCAAACGACCAACTACGGCCACTTCGGCAAACCTTGGCTCCCGTGGGAAGAGTGATCGCCGGTTTTGCTCGCCCCGCGCGGGCGAGAAGGCTTCTCCCTGCCGGTTGCGGCCGGTATCTCGACTCGGCGCGCGCGGCCCCACCTAGCGCGCCGAACTCGGACGAATTTCCGAATGGCGTACCTGCCCGCCGAGATTGGCCGTGTAGCCGGCGAGCGCGGCGGAGAGCAACGCAAACAGCAGAACAGCAAACACCGCGCGGCGTGATGGTTCGGCCGCTTTGCGCCACGCGAAGAGCACGACGGCGGACGCCAACGCGAGAAGTTGCATGACGATCAACGTCGTCGTCCCCATCCTTTCGTGGGCCTCGATGATCTCTTCCGATGCTTCGGGAAGCTTCTCCACGATCCCTTCGGCGGCTTCTCCGGTCAGATAAACAGGGACGCTCGCCAGCGCGCAGCAGAGCAGAAAGACCAGAGAGACTCTCTGAAACTGCGCGTTCTTCAACCAGATAGCGACGGCCAACAGGAGCGCCGAGAAGAGTATGCCGAGGACGGGGACATGGTTGAGCAGCAAATGCCAGTGGGCAGCGTTCATGAGCGCGACTCCTTCTCGCGAGGTCATCGTCAAAAGACGCCAGAGAGCATAACGCCGCGCACGCCCAATGGTCCAGCTTACGCTGCCTGCCATTCGGTGAACTTTTGAGCGAAGGCGCAGTTAGCTATTTGCGCTGGAGACGCGCTTGGCTTGTTGCATGGGCGCGCGGCGGCGTTTCACTGCACGACGAGCACGCCAGCGCCGCGGATGGCATCGTTTTTGAGCGCGAGCAGCGCTTCGTTGGCACGCTCGAACGGGAAGGTCTGCACGTGTGTGCGAACAGGCACCGTCGCCGCTTCGGCGAGGAATTCGCGCCCGTCGTCGCGCGTGTTGTTGGCGACGCTGACGATGCGCCGCTCGCCGTAGAGCAACGAGTATTCCAGCGGGGGCGTAGGGCTCATGTGTATGCCGCCGAGCACGAGCGTCCCTCCTTTGTCGAGCGCGCGCAAGGCAACAGGGATGAGTTCGCCAGCGGGCGCGAAGATGATCGCAGCATCCAGTTTGACCGGCGGTGCGTCCGTGACGCCGCCTGTCCACGTGGCGCCGAGTTCGGCCGCCAGCCGCTGATGGCGTTCTCGATCGCGCGTCATGACGTAGACTTCGGCGCCCCGCGCACGTGCGATTTGAAGGCAAATGTGTCCTGCGGCGCCGAAGCCGTAGATCCCCAGACGTGCGCCGTGCCATCCGCCGCGCCGGTCCAGTTCGGTCGCGCGCAGTGCGCGGTAACCGATGATGCCGGCGCAGAGCAACGGCGCCGCCTCGAGATCGGTGAACCCTTCCGGCAGCGGATAGACGAACGACGCCGGAGCGACGACTCGTTCGGCATATCCGCCGTTGACGGTCCAGCCGGTGAATTCGGCGGCATCACACAGGTTCTCGCGTCCCGAGAGGCAAAAACGGCACTGGCCGCACGTGCGATGCAACCACGCGATGCCGACGCGAGCGCCCGGCGTCAACGGCGCGGCGGCGCGCTCCACGCGCCCGACGATCTGGTGGCCGGGGACGATGGGCGTGCGCCGAAGGGGAAGTTCGCCTTCGACGATGTGAAGATCCGTGCGGCAGATGGCGCAGACGGAAACCTGCACGAGCACGTCGTCCTCTCCGAGCGCGGGCACGTCCAGTTCGACCGCGCGAAGAGGACGCGTTTCGACCGGCGCCGGTTGATCCAGCATCATGGCTCGCATCTTTTCCGGCATGGTTTCTTCCTCTCTCGCGTTTTCATCCTCGGCTGCATCGCCCGTCGCGCGAAAGGGCGTGAAGATCAAGCCGGGTCGCTCGCTTGCGCTTCGCGCGCCACGGGCAACTCGGCGCGCAACGCCAACGCCCGTTCGTCCAACACGGTCAGCCGCCGCCCTTCTAATTCGATGGTGCCTTCGCGTTGCAGCCGTGCGAAAGCGCGCGAGACGACTTCGCGCACGGTTCCGATGCGCGCCGCGATCTGCTGATTGGTCAAGCGTAGTTCGACGCTCAATCCGCGTCCGGTCCGCACGCCGCGCTGGCGGACCTCCTCGAGCAGAAAGGCGGCCAGCCGCTGGTCCACTTCGCGCAGGCTCAGATTTTCGATCAACGCCGCTGCGTGGCGAAGTCTGCCGGCCATCGCTTTGAGCGCGCCCAAAGCGATGCACGGATGTTCGAGACAGAGCTTCTTGACGTCGCGCTTGTCAATGAAGAGGACGAGCGTATCTTCTTCGGCAATCGCGTTCGACGGATGCGGGCCATCATCGAAGACGGGAACTTCGGCGATGGTGCTCCCGGCGCGCTCGACGTGAACGGTCTGTTCGCGTCCGCCCAAGCTCTCCCGGTAAGCGCGAATGGCGCCTTGCACGATGACGTACAGGCCGCGCGCCTGTTCGCCGGCGACGAAGAGCGTTTCGCCGCGCTGCAAGCGACGCTCCACCGCGCGTTCGGCCAGATCGCGCAGCGCGTCCGACGGCAGGTTGCCGAATAGTTTCGTCCGTCGCAAAGCTTGGAGCTTGTCCGTCATCTTCAAGCACTATGATCGCTCGCCGCCGAGCACATGTTCAAGTCGCGCCGCGCCCCGTGTGACTTGGGTCACTGCGCACTCTGCTTCGAGCAGCGGATGATAGGGTTTCATCTCTTTCGAAGCGAAACGATCTCTTCGCGCGAAGGGGGCGTGTGATGCAGCGGACGAAGTTGAACGAGTTGGAGCAGGAAGACGACGCGCGGTTTCGCGTCACCGAGGTGTTGCGCCGCGAGCGCGTGCGCGTGCTGTTGTTGACGCTTCCGCCGGGAGCGGACGTGCCTTCTCATCGTCACGACGGCTGGGACGTGCTCATTCAACCTCTGCGCGGGCGCGTTGACTTGGAACTCGATGGTGAAACGCACGTGCTGGAGACGGGCGAAATCGCTTGCGTCGATGGCGCGAGCACGTTCGCGCCGAAGAACCCGGGCCGCGAGACGCTCGCGTTGTTGGTCACGCTCGTGCGCCGTGACTGACGTCGGCTGAGGCTTTTCGGTTCGGCA
Source organism: uncultured Pyrinomonas sp. (assembly GCA_937135995.1). Lineage (GTDB taxonomy): Bacteria > Acidobacteriota > Blastocatellia > Pyrinomonadales > Pyrinomonadaceae > Pyrinomonas. Next base: position 3,089 of record CAKZOF010000675.1, on the reverse strand, counting down.
TCTCGGCAGTGTGGCGGTTCTGCAACCTCAGCGCATGTGAAAGCGCGACGGTCGCGCTTCGAGACCGAGAAGAGCTGTCGATCGCTTGTGCGCGAAGTCGCGTCGCGCATCGTGGAGCAGGCGAACGGTGCTTCCTCGGTCGTGCGCAGCGGCGGCGAATCGTCTTCAGTTGCTGTGGCGTCGTTTGCAGGCGTTTCCCACGCGACGGCGAACTGTTTTATGATCATCGGACCTTTTCGCGTTCAGCGTATGAAGCTCGGTTCTCGATGGAGTTTCGGGCGATGATGATCGACTGGTTTCTGGTCTTTCTGCGTGACCTTGCTTTGATCGCGTGGTTGGGCGGTCTTGCGGTGATCGATTTTCTGGAGGCCCCGATCAGGTTTCGGGTGCCGGAGATCGATCGCAACCAATCCGTCGCCATCGGCAGAAGAGTGTTCGCCGCGCTCAACTTGTTGGAACTGTGCGCTGGCGCGTTGATCTTAGCGGCAACGGCGCTGCTGGCGTTGCGGATCGAGGTCGGCGCCAACGAGCTCATCGCCTTCGGATTGGTCGCCTTGATGTGGCTCGTGGTTTTGGTCCAGTTTCTGTGGCTCCGCCCGCGGATGTCGCAGCTTGCTCGCGGGCTAGATTTGGTCAACCGGCGCCCGGACGACGTGCGCTACGCCCAAGTAGGGCGCCTGCATCGCGTCTACGTCGGATGCGATCTGTTGAAGATCGCACTGGGCATCGTCGTCGTCGCGCTGTGGGTCAAGGTTTGATTGATTCGTGCCAGGCATGACTTTTGCAAGCGTGGCGTCGCACGGAGAAGAAGCGGGGGCGGTCAATTTGCCGAACGGGAGATGAAGCGCCGGATCATCGGGTTCGAGCTGGATGAAGAGGGCGATTGGCGCGCTGTGCTCGATTGCGGTCACCGGCAGCACGTGCGCCACCGCCCACCGCTCGTTTCGCGCCCGTGGGTTTTGACCGAAGAGGGGCGCGCTTCACGCCTCGGCTACGAACTGGACTGCAAAAAGTGTGACCAAGAGATGGAGGGGGGAACAGCTGCAGCATCCTAGGTCAGACGGTCGAGATGACGAATCAACGCTTTCAGCGTTTCATCCCACGATGACGCACGCGGGAGGCGGTTGATCGGCTTCATGTCGAAATAGAGGATGGACGCTTTCAGCGCTGCATCCGGTCATCCGCAACCGCTCGGCGGCGAAGCGAGCTAGCACCGAGCCTCGGCGTTTTTGGCCTGTTGCCAAAGCTCTTCCATCTCGTCGAGAGTCGCTTGATTGAGGTCGCGCCCGCGACGCTTCAGTTCCTCTTCGATGCGGCGGAAGCGTTGGCGAAACTTCAGGTTGGTTCTTTTGAGCGCCGTCTCCGGCTCGATGCCCAAGTGACGCGCGATCTGCACGAGCGCAAAGAGCACATCGCCGATCTCTTCGCGCACGCGCTCGGTGGGTTCTTGCGCGCGAGACTCGATCGCTTCGCGTAGCTCTTCGAGTTCCTCGTGCAGCTTCTTGAAGACTTCATCGAGACTCTGCCAATCGAAGCCGACGCGCGCCGCTTTGACCGAAATCTGATGTGCTTCCATGAGCGCTGGCGCTTTGCGCGAGACGCCGTCGAGAATCGACGCCGGTTCGTCGGCATCGCCGCGCGCGCGTTTCTCTTCGGCTTTGATCGCTTCCCAGTTGCGCAACACTTCCGCTGCATCGCGCGCTTGCGCGTCGCCGAAAACGTGCGGGTGGCGCCGGACCATTTTGTCGTGAATGGCGGTGATGACCTCTTCGATCGTGAAGTCCCCGCGCTCGCGCGCCACTTGCGCGTAGAAGACGATCTGAAAGAGCAGGTCTCCGAGTTCGTCGCGCAGTTTGAGCGGACGCCCCTGCTCGGCGTCTTCGACGGCCTCGAACGCCTCGTAGGCCTCTTCGAGCAGCATCGGCGCAAGCGTCCCGTATGTTTGTTCGCGGTCCCACGGGCAACCTTCCGGCGAGCGCAGGCGCGCCATGAGTTGGACGAGATCGGCGAAGGAAGCGGAAGACATCGGGTCGGATTGTACGGGATGACGCTTTCGACGCGCAAATTCACCGCCCGGCGTGCGCGAAGGTGAAGCTTGACGAAGGGTTTCGTCTGTCCGGCAACGGAGCAGCCGGGTCGCCTCCGCTTTCGCCGTCAGATGCTCTTCGCGCTTGCCGGCAAGCGATTCTTGCAGCCGCGCAAAACTTGATGTTACCATTCCTCTTTCCGTTTGATTCAGCCGAAAACGGAAGGACTGGCATAGATGGCAGACGCGCTCAAAGAGCAAGACGAGGAACGCCCGACTTTCAAGGTGACCGATCGCCGCATCTTCAATCCAGACGGCACCTTGCGCGAGGGCGTGCAATTGGAAGAGCCGCCCACAGCCGCGCCCGCCGAAGAACAACGGGCCGAAGAGAAGCGATCGGCGGCAGAGGAAGAGCGCCGCGAGGAGAGCGTGCCGGCGGGCGATCCGCGTGATTTCATCGAATTGGTGATGTTCATCGCGTCGCCGGCGGCAGCTGCGTTGGGGATGGACCCGTCGGGCATCTCGCAGGGCATAGATCTGCAGTTGGCCAAGCACTGCATCGATCTGCTCGGGACGCTGCAACGTAAAACGCAAGGGCGACTCAGCTTGCAAGAGCGGCAAGTGCTCGAGGACGTACTCGCGCAGCTGCGCATGCAATACGTGGCCCTTTCGAGCGGCGGCAGACGCTCGGCGGCCGGACCGAAGCGCGGCGGGGGATTTTCAGGAAGCGACATCACTGGGCGGTAAAGGCGCGAGCTTGTTGGTCAAGCGGCGGGCTGCACGATGAAGCTGACCTTCCTCGGCACGGGAACTTCGACGGGCGTTCCCGCCATCGGTTGCGATTGCGAAACCTGCGCTTCCACCGACCCGCGCGACAAACGGTTGCGCGTCTCCGTGTTGATCGAACACGCCGGGAAGAGACTGCTCGTCGATACTTCGCCCGATTTCCGTCAACAAGCGTTGCGCTACCACATCACGCACCTCGATGCGGTGTTGATCACACACACGCATGCCGATCACATCTTCGGTCTCGACGACGTACGCCCGCTCAATTTCCGTCACG